>NZ_JBFBCE010000011.1:0-166078 GCF_040689595.1 Streptosporangium sp. NPDC051023
GCGCATCCCCTGATCACAGGGGATGCGCTGTTCGCGTTTCAATCGTCCTGGTTCGTGTGGTTTTCTGCCCGATGTCCGCTCGAACGCCGCCGCCCCGGCAGAAATGATCAACCCGACCGCGTCGCAACGGTCATGATCACCACAGGATTCCGACAACGCCCTCACTGGTCGCCCACCTGCACAGGCATCACCTTCGGCAAGCACAGGGTCAACGTCAACATGATCGCTTCTATGATTTTTGGTCTCGTTTGTGGATCTTGTAGGTTTTCTTCCGTGTGATTGCGCGCCATGGCGGGGGCCGGGGCGCTGGCATCGGGGGGTGTCGTGGGCTGGCAGGGCGGGGGCACGGACGCGGTTGCGGAGGCCGACAGGTTCGGCTGGTTCGCCGAGACGATCTCGCGGGCGCTGATGCCGTCGGTGTTCATGCCGCGAGATCCGTCCGGGTTCTATGCCGAGGGCGCGGTCCTGGACTTAGGACCGGTCCAGCTGTCGAGGTTCACCTACTCGCCGTTGCGGTCACGGCGCACCCAGCGGCTGATCCACGTCGGCGATCCGGAGCAGTACCAGCTGGGGCTGGTCCTTTCCGGGACGGTGCAGTTCGCCCAGAACAGCGGGGAAGCGCTGCTCGGCGCGGGCGGCATGACTTTGTGGGACACCTCGCGCCCGTATGAGTCCGGGTCGGGAATGGACGGCCGGAACGTCGACGTCGTGGTCCTGCAGATACCGAAGGCCGAGATGCCATTGGCGTCCCAGCGAATCGACCCGCTGCTCGCCCGGCCGATACCCGGCGGCGCGGGCAGCGCGGCGATCCTTTCGGATCTTCTGGTCTCACTTGCCGGTAACGGCCCTGACTGCACGCCGTCGAGTCTGGACGAGCTGGGGCGGATCGCCGTGGACCTGGCCGCCTCACATTTGGCTCACCTGTCCGACGCCTCGACGATGGCCTCGGCCGAGACCCGCGCGCACGCGCTGCTCCGGCGTATCGACACCTTCATCGACAATCATCTGGCCGACCCCGACCTCACACCACGGCTCATCGCCGACCGCCATCACCTGTCGCTGCGAGCCCTCTATGTCCTGTTCCAGCACCACGACGAAGGGGTCGCAGCGTCGATCCGGAGGCGGCGCCTGGAACGGTGCCGTGCCGACCTCGCATCGGAACCTCTGCGAGATCAACCTGTACAGATGATCGCGGCCCGCTGGGGATTCCCCCATGCCTCTTCTTTCAGTCGCGCCTTCCGTACCGCCTACGGCACCACCCCCCACGACTACCGCTACCAAGCCTTAACGCCCTCTCACCGGCCGTGCAGCCTGAGAACCTCGCACTTAAAGGGCGAACCAGTGAATGTGGCGACAGGATGAGCATCAGGCAGGTGGCCGATCGGTCGGCCGGCGAGGCTCGTTCTCCGCTCTGAACAGCGGCTTTTCCCGGCACCGACACGTCCGGCGGCGCGAGGCCGCGATCGCCGCCGCGGCCCGCACCATCGCCTGGACCGGCTCGCCGGCCGCGACCGCCCGGAAGCCGATGACCTGGCATCTCGTTCAGGCCCGACCAGCCGGCCGGGCCGTGTCGGCCGGTCGGGAATCATCCTGGTCCGGGACATCGACACTGAGCAGGCGGAATAGTCCCTCGTTCCTTGAGGTTACCGCTCTACTCCATGACCCACTGCTGGTTCAGACCGCCGTGGCAATCCCACTGGCGTGCGGGCGCGCCGTTGTCCTTGCGCCCGCCGGCGATCTCCAGGCACTTCCCGCTGTTGCGATTCTTGATCACCATCACGTAGTCACTGATGTAGTAGAGCTCCCACTGCTGGTTCGCTCCGCCATGGCAGTCCCACTGGTTCGCCGGCGCACCGTTGTCCGTGCGCCAGCCGCCGATCTCCAGACACTTTCCGCTGTTGATGTTCTTGATGTAGTCCCACTTGCCGGTGGTGTAGGAGTAGGCGGTCCACTCCTGGTTCGCTCCGCCGTGCAGGTCCCACTGGTTCACGGACGCGCCGTTGCCGGTGGACCAGCCGCCGATCTCCAGGGTCTTCTGGCTGTTGAGGTTCTTGAAGTAGTACCCGCCCCGAGCGCTGGCGGCCGATGTCTGCAAGCCGATCAGCAGGGCTGCCATGCCTGCAACCGCCCCGAACCTCTGTAGCCGAATCGTCTTCTTGTTCATGGATCCCCCAGAAAAGGGCCGGTGATCCGGCCGACGTTTGAGCACCGCGAGGAAGCCTAGATTTCACCGGCTCCGGGGTGTGCGCATCGCGTGCGGTCCTTCTGAACGATGCGTGCAGGAGACCGGCCGGCCGCAGAGCCGGATCGGCAGCGCGGCGCCCCTTCGTGGCTCAGTAGCGGTCGAGCAATGGCCGGCTGCGATCCCATGGCTCCAGCTCGCCGTTCTTCTCCGCCTGCCGGCGGGCCAGACCTGACAACGCCTCCAGCACGATCCGGCTGCCGAGCATGGCGGTGATGTCGGCGTGGTCGTGGCCAGGAGCGACCTCGACCACCTCGACGCCGACGATCGGCAGCTCGTAGGCGAGCCGTCGTACGGCGTCCAGCAGTTCGCGTGATGTCAGGCCCCCGGGCTCGGGGGTTCCCGTGCCCGGGGCCATGCCGGGATCGACCACGTCGACGTCGATCGACAGATACACGCCGTCACAATCATCGACGGCGATTCGCGAGGCCTCGTCGAGACAAGTGCTCAGGCCACGCTCGACGACCTCGGTCATCTCGTAGGAGCGCATCCGCTGCCCGGCCATCCAGGTGAGCGTCTCCGGCCCGGGCCAGTAGCCGCGCAGCCCGATCTGCAGAAACCTGTCACCCCTGGTGGCACCGGACTCGATGAGGCGGCGCATCGGCTGGCCGTGGCCGATGAGCGAGCCGAAGGAACTGTCGCCGGTGTCGGCATGGGCGTCGAAATGCATGATCGAGACCCGGCCCCAGCCGACCGCCCGGGCGACGCCCGTGACGTTCGGCAGGGCGATGGAGTGATCACCGCCCAGCACGAGCGGAATCTTCCCGGCCGCCGAAACGGTGTTCACCGCGCGTGCCAAGGCCGCATGGGCGCCGTGCGCGTCACCGCTGAACATCTCCACATCCCCGGCATCCTTGACCTTGAGGTCCAGCAGGCCGTCCACGCCCAGGGCCAGAGAAGGCCGGATACCGTCATGCCCGAGGTAGCAGGCCTGGCGGATGGCGCCTGGACCGAAGCGGGCGCCCGCCCGGTAGGAGGTGCCGCCGTCGTATGGAGCCCCCAGGATGACGACCCGGGCATCGCTCCAGGTTTCGGGTTCGTCGAGATCGCAGGAGGGCACGCCGAGAAACGTGAGGTCAGGGCCGTACATGGCGCCATAGCGAGTCATGTCGGCATCCTCGCAGTCAGGCGAAACAGCCGGAATGCCCTGGTTCTAGGCACTGGCTCCATAGTGGCTATGGAGCTCCGCCCGAAGCCGTTCGATGAGGGGCGGCTGCGGACCCGCCGGGGTGACGAACAGGACGCTGCGCGCGCCCACCTCCTGCGCCGTCTCCCGGACGACGACATCGTGTCCCTGTTCCAGCGCGAGCTCGGGCACCAGCGCGACCATGCCGCCGGCGGCCACGAATCCGTGGATCACGCTGTAGTTGTCCGTACGGAGCACGATGCGGGGGCGGAACCCGAGCAACTGGCAGGTGGCGAAAAGCGTCTGGTCGCTGGGGTCGTAGCCGCCGGCGGAGATGATCCAGCCCTCGTCGGCGAGCTGCCCGAGATCGACGGGCCCGGCGGCGGCGCGGTCCGCGGGCAGCAGCAGGCGGAAGGGATCGTCGAACAGCTTCTCCACGTACAGATCCGATCCGTAGCGCGGCGTGGCCCCCGCGACGTCGTAGATCAGCGCGCAGTGCAGCGACCTGGCTCTGACCCGTGTGAGCAGCTCAAGGGGCTCGGCCTCGGTTAATTCGACCCGGACCCCGCTGTCCTCGGTCGCCCGCCGCAGCGGGCGCGGGAGCAGTTTCGTGGCGGCAGTGGTGAAGGCGCCGACGCGTAGAGTGGCCAAGCCGTGGGCCAGACGGGCCCGCACATCCGACTCCACCACCGCGATCCGGTCGAGCACTCCTGCCGCGTGCTCCAGCACCATCGCGCCGATGTCGGTCAGGACGGCGCCTGCCGGGCTCCGTTCGACCAGCCGGGCACCGAGGTGGGACTCCAGCGCCTCCAGGTGGTAGCTGATCGTGGGCTGGCCGAACTGAAGCTGCCGCGCCGCCCCCGCCAGGGAGCCGTTCACCGCTATGGCACGCAACACCTGGAGCTGACGCAGGTCGATCATGCGGTCGGGCACCGCCTCAAGCATGGCGCGCCCGTAGTCATGACAAGGCGCACGGACCAGTTCCTCGGTTGGTCCAGTCTCCACGATCGCGCGTGGTGCATCACCACGATGGTGCCGGCCACAGAGCGGACCACGGCAGGGTCGTGGGAGACGAACGACATCGACGGTCCCGGCTCGGCGCGGAGCTCCCTTTCACAGCTCGGCGCCTCGCCCGCGGGCCAGCGGTTACAACAGGGCCGCAGTGGTCAGCGCCATGCCGACGTGGGCACGGACGGCAGGTCCGAGGCCGACGAAGGTGAGTCCGCTCTCCTGCTCAGCCGACGCCGCCAGGGTGTTCGACACCTGGCCTAGAACGCCGGCGACCTCCGGATTCAACGGCGATCTCTTTGATTCGTCCCGGAGAAGCGCTGCCAGATGTCCCGCGCAGCGCAGTGTGTCGAGCAGCACGTCCTCGGCCACAGACCGTGCGTAGCCCACGGTGCACCGCTGGTCGGCCGACTCGAGGCTGGGCTCGGGACCGGCGTTCAGGTGCTGGACATACCTCAGTTGCTCCAGCACTCCCCGGCCGCGAGTGGTGTTGAGATCGTGGTGCGCCCGGATGACGGCCACCCAGCCCGCCATGCGGACGGCCAGGTCGGCCCTGGCCGCCTGGGCGGCCTCGTGTACCTGCCGGAGGGTCTGATCGCTGAGGGAGTCGTCGGCAATGGCGGGGTGGATCCACATCGGCGGCTCCTGGACGACGCCCACGGTGCCGTACGGCAGGGCGTACTCGGTGCTCGACAGCATGCCGCCCGCGGGCTCGGCCATCTGGAAGAGCCCTCGGCCCAGGACGTGGACGTCGAGTTCGGGTGGCCCCCCATGGATGGGCAACCCGGTCGCCTCGCCGGTCTCGCCGAGCCCGTCGACCAGGCCGGGCAGATCATGGGTGACATAGGCGAAAAGGCCGCCGGTCTCGCCGTTGTGCATGGTGATCAGTAACGTCGGCCGTAGCTCGTCGATGACGGCGGCGACGGCCGCGGACTCGGGGATCGGCTCCAGGCCGGGCGGGTCGAGGTCGGGACGGCGGAAGGTCCACTCGTACTGCTCGGGGAACGGGGGCCGGTAGATGTGCTCGGCGTAGTGGCGACGGGTATACGGGCCGCCGTACCAGCCGTAGTTGAGCGCCGCGCCGTCGGGATCGACGCACGGCACCAGGTGCCAGACCAGGCCCAGCTCCTCGACCAGCGACGGATCCGCGGCGAGGAGATCGCCGAGGGCCAGGGCCCCTAGTGTGCCGGTGGGCTCGTTGGGGTGGGGCATGCCGGTGACCACGGCGTGCCGGTCTCCCCGGGCAACCCCCACGCCCACGGACAGCATGGTGAGCGGCCGCCCGCCGCGAGAGGTGCCGATGACCTTGAGCGCCGTCGTCTCCGGGTGGCGCGCGTGGATCCGCCGCAGCCGATCCTCGATCTCGGGAAGGGTCGGGAAGCGGGAGGCGTCCGGGACCCTTCCGAGGTACTGCTTGAGTCGCTCCATGGTCAGCGTCCTCCGAGCGTCGTGAGCCAGGGCGAGTAGAAGCTGTAGGGGCTGGCGGAGGTCGCGCCGCCGAGGCGGTTGTTGAGGAACATGGTGCCAAGGCTGTAGGCGATGGGAAGCCACACATTGTCGCGCGTGATGGCCTGCTGGGCCTGGACGATGAGCTGGGCGCGCTGCTCGGCGTCGGGGGTCGATCTGGCCTGGTCGAGGAGTGCGGCGACCTTCTTGTCGTCGTATCCGCCGAAGTCGGCGGCCGACCCCGGCGTCCCGATCTGCTCGTAGAGCTCGAGAGGATCGGGGATGTCGGCGAACCAGTCGGTGATGAACGCGTCGACCTTGGCGCGGGCGTCGGCGCTGGAGAAGAGCGGGTAGAAGTCCGCGTCGGGCATCGATTTGATCGTGATGGTGAAGCCCGCCTCCTTGGCGTTGCTCTGGATCGCCTCGCCGACGCGCACGAGGTCGGCCACGCTCGACGGGACGGCCAGCGTCATGGCCGGATGGGGCGTGCCCGCCTGGGCGAGGAGCCGCCTGGCGGCGGCGATGTCGCGCCGGCGTTCGGGCAGCGCGTCGTAGGCCTGCTGGAAGGTGGCGGTCGCGTAGCTGAACGCGCCGGGCGGCACGATGGCGCGCAGGGGCTTCGCGGTGGGGCCGAAGATCGTGGAGATGATGCCGGAGTAGTCGATGGAGGACGACAGCGCCTCGCGCACCAGGGGATTGGCCAGTGGACCGGTGCCGGTGAGCCGGGTGGGCACCAGGGCGGTCTGGGCGGTCGATGGCCCGAGGTGGAGTTTCCCGCTCGCCGTGTTCGTCAGCTTGGTCAAGGCGGCGCCGCCCGGGACGGCGAAGGTCCCGTCCACGTCGCCGTTGGCGAGGGCGGAGGCGACGGTGCTGTCGTCGGCGATGAAGGTGAACTTCACCGTCCGGGCCAGGAGCGGGCGCCGGTTCGCGCCCCACCAGCGGTCGTTGGCGGCCAGGGTGATGCTGTCGCCCTTCTTCCACGACGCCACCGTGTACGGGCCGGTGCACACGATGCCGCCCCGGGCGCTGCCGAACGTCGTTCCGGCCTTCTCGGCGGCCACCTTCCTGACGATCTGCCCCATCGGAGTGGCGAGCATCCCGGTGAAGACGGCATCGGGCTGCTTCAAGGTGATCGTGACCGTCTGGTCGTCGGTGACGGCGACCTTGTCGAGCCGGGCGGCGAACTGGCTCCAGTAGGACCCGGAGGCGGGGTCGGTCACGCGTTTGATGCTGAAGACGACGTCCTCGGCGGTCAGGGGATGTCCATCGCTGAAGGTGACGCCCTGCCGCAGGTGCACGACGTAGGTGCTGGGATCCGGTGTGCTGATCGATGCCGCCAGCCCCGGCTCCAGGGAACCGCTGGGCGTGAACGCGAGCAGCGATTCGCACACGTTGGAGCTCACCCACAGATCGGTCCCGCTGAAGACCTTGGTGGGGTCCAGGCTGGCGGGCTCCCCGGGGAGGTTCCAGGTGACCGATTCGACCCGCTGGGTGGCCGCGGGCGCGGTGACCGGATGATCGCCTGGCGCGGCTGAGGGCTTGTCGTCGTGCGGACGCCCGCAACTGGTGAGCACGAGGACGGCGCCGACGACGACTGCTACGGGTCTGGCCGGTCGGTGTCGACGAAGCGGATGAGACATCGGGTGCCTCCTGAGTCCAAGGCAAGGGAAGACCGGCGAAGGAATTGAACATTTGCACAAGAAACTCTTGAACACAAGTACAACTTTCGGTTGAATGGCCGCCATGCCGAGCCACACGCACCCCAAGGGGGAACAGACCCGTCGCCGCATCCTTGACGCGACCTTGCAGGTGATCGCGGACGCGGGAGTCCGTGCCGTCACCCATCGCAGCGTGGCCAGGCAGGCGAAAGCGGCCCCTGGGCTGATCACCTACTACTTCTCCAGCACGGAAGCGCTCATCACGGGTGCCCTGGCTGACGTCGCCACCCAGGAGGCCGCGGCGTTCACCCGGCTGCGCGCCCAGGTGGAGGAGACCGGCGACGACCCCGCCGCGCTGGTGGAACTGTTCGTCGCCGAGGTCATGAGCCGTGCGGGCCTGCGGAAGGTGACGACCACCGCCACCCTCGCGCTGACACTCGAACTGGCAGGACAACATTTCGACCGGAGTGCCTTCGAAGCCTGGGAGGCGAGCGGGTTCGCGCTGTGCGACGCCACGATCCGGGCGCTGGGCGGCGAGCCGAACCTCGACCTGGCGCTGTTCCTGTCCTCAACCCTCGACGGCCTGTTCCTGTCCGCCGTCATATCGCCGAACGGCGACTACCTGGAGAGCGCGACCCGCGCGGGCCTGACCCGCCTGTTCGATGGCCTCCGGGTGCGTGAACCCGATCGGCAACGGGCCGGATCATGACCAGATTCGTCCTGTCGCGCCTCGGCATCTTCGTGGCCACGCTCTTCGCCGCGAGCCTGGCCGTGTTCGCCAGCATCCTGCTGGCGCCGGGCAGCCCCATCGACTTCCTTCTGGGCAACCGGCCGTCCACGCCGGGGCAGCGCGCCGCCCTGGCCGAGCAGTACCACCTCGACCAGCCCTTCGCCGAGCGGTACCTCTCCTGGCTTCGTGGCCTGCTCAGCGGTGACTTCGGCGAGTCCATCCAGCAGCACGCACCGGTCTCGGAACTGCTGCGAGCCGCGGCGCCGACCACCGCGCTGCTGGTGCTGATGACCTTCCTCATCGTGGTGGCGGTGGGGCTGCTGCTCGGAGGGCTGGCCAAGCGCCGCTCCCGGCTGGTCGACGACAGCGTCTCAGCCCTGATGAGCGTCAGCATCGCCACCCCGGCCTTCGTCGCCGCCACCGTCCTGATCTCGGTGTTCGCCGTTGGCCTCGGCTGGTTCCCCGTCTTCGGCCAGGGCACGGGGGCGGTCGATCGCCTTCACCATTTCGCGCTGCCCGCGATCGCGCTCTCGGTGAGCTGGTGGCCCGTGGTCGGCTCGGTCGTCCAGACGTCGATCCGCGAGGAGATGGGACGAGAGCACGTCGAAACGGCGTTCGGCCGCGGCCTGCCACGCCGGCACGTGCTGCGCAGGCATGTGCTCCGCAACTCCCTGGTCCCGATCGTGACCGCGGCCGGGCTCTCGTTGGCCGGCATGGTCGTCGGCACCGCCATCGTCGAGACCGCCTTCCAGCTCAACGGCCTCGGCGGGTTGCTGATCAGCTCGGTGACGCAGAAGGACTTCCCCGTCGCGCAGGCCATCGCGATGGTGCTGCTCGTGGTGTTCGCGCTGACCAACCTGCTCGTCGATCTGCTCGCGGCTCTCTTCGACCCCCGGGTTCGCGCCAAGTGGAGCTCCTCATGACCACGCTCAGCACCCACGGAACACGGCGACGTCTTCCCCGCATCGTCGGGCTGGACCTGCCGGGCCACCTCGCCCTCGCGGGTGTCGTTCTGTTCGCATTCCTGGCGACCTTCGGGCCGCTGCTCGCCCCGCACGACCCCAACGCGGTCGAGCTGTCGCAGGCGTACTGGGGACCGGACGCGAGCCACTGGCTCGGATACGACGGACAGGGCCGCGACATCGTTTCCCGGCTCCTCGTCGGTGCTCGATCCAGCTTTCTCGGTCCGCTGGCCATCGTCGTGCTCGCCACCACGCTTGGGATGGCTGTGGCGGTGGTCGCTGCCTGGCGGGGCGGGTGGGTCGACACCGTCCTGGCCGGTGTCCTCGACGCCGCCCTGTCCTTCCCCGGGCTGCTGCTTGCCGTCATCGCCGTCGCCGTGCTCGGAACAGGTCCCCTCGCCCTCGTGATCGCTCTGGCGATGGCCTATGTGCCGTACATCGCCCGCGTCGTGCGATCGGCCGCGCTGGCTGAGATCGGCAAGGACTACGTCGACGCGCTCACCGCGCAGGGGCTTTCCGGGGTGAGCATCTGTGTGCGGCACGTCGTCCCCAACGTGCTGCCCATGGTCATGGGCCAGGCCGCGCTCACCCTGGCTTGGGCGACGGTCGACCTGACCGGGCTGTCCTACCTCGGGCTTGGCGTGCAGCCGCCCTCGGCCGACTGGGGCGTCATGGTGTCGACCGGTCAGGCCGGAGTCCTGGCCGGATACCCCGGCGAGTCGATCGCGTCCGGGATCTGCCTGATCGCCGCGATCTGCTCCTTCTCCCTGGTGGGAAATCGCCTGCTGCGCCGAGCTGAGGAGTTGGCCGCATGACTTTGTTGACGATCCACGACCTGAACGTCAGCCTCACCGTCGGCGGCGGGCGGCGACTCGTCCTGCGCGACCTCAACCTCGAGATGGCCACGGGCGAGACGGTGGCCCTCGTGGGCGAGTCCGGCTCCGGCAAGTCGATGACCGCCCGATCGATCGCCCGGCTGCTCCCACACCAGGCCACGGTATCGGGAACGATCAGGGTCGACGGCCAGGACGTGCTGAACCTGGACGAGGCGGCCCTGCGCCGCTACCGTGCCAGCAAGATCGCGATGATCTTCCAGGACCCGCGCGTTCACATGAACCCCATCCGGACGGTCGGAGACTTCCTGGTGGAAGGCCTGACGACCACCGGCGGGCTCCGTCGTACCGCCGCCGAGTCGAAGATGATCAAGCTCCTCGACGACGTCGGCATCTCCGACGGCCGAAGGCGACTGCGGCAATACCCTCACGAGCTCTCGGGCGGCCTGCTGCAACGCATCATGATCGCCGCGGCGCTCGCCGGAGATCCGCGCCTGCTGCTCGCCGACGAGCCGACCACGGCGCTGGACGTGTCGACCCAGTCCGAAGTGATGGCGCTCCTGGACGAGCTGCGCCGCGACCGCGGCATGGCCATGCTGTTCATCACCCACGACCTCGAACTCGCCGCCGTCATCAGCGACCGCATCGCGGTGATGTACGCCGGCGAGATCGTCGAGGTCGGCACCAGCGATCGGTTGCCGCGCGCACCGCGGCACCCCTACTCGGCCGGGCTGTTGGGCGCACGCCCCGACCTCGAGCGGGTGCTTCCCCGTCTGCGTGCCGTACCGGGACGACCGCTGGCGGCGTTCGAGGCTCCGCCAGGCTGTGCCTTCTCCGATCGGTGCGGTTTCGCGATCGACCGGTGCGCCCACGAGCACCCGGCGCTCGACCTGGCCTCCGCGGCCCCCACGCGATGCCTGAGAAGCAGCGAGATCACCTTCACGTCCACGCCGACGACCGCTACCCGCGAGCAGCTGACCGCCTCCAGCGACACCGTGCTGCGTGTTACCGGACTGTCGAAGGACTTCCACGGCCACCGAGCCGTCGACGACGTCTCGTTCTCGCTCGTGTCCGGCGGCTCGATCGGGATCGTTGGCGAGTCCGGATCGGGCAAGACGACGGTGGCCAGGATGCTGGTCGGGCTGACCGCACCCGCCGCGGGGACGATCGAGGTCTGCGGCCGCGACCGCTCCAAGCCCGCCGTACGGCTCGCCGAACGCCGGGAACGCGCACGAGAACTGCAGATCGTGTTCCAGGACCCGTACTCCACGCTCGACCCGCGCCAGTCCGCGCAGACGTGCCTCGACGAGGTGCTGCGCCTGCACCGGCCCGAACTGGATCGCGGCGCCCGCGCGGCACGGATCCGCGAGCTGGCCGGCATGGTGGGGATCGACGAACGGCAGCAACGGGCATTCCCACGCCGCCTGTCCGGAGGACAGCGGCAGCGGATCTCCATCGCCCGAGCGCTGGCGGTGGAACCCCAGGTGCTGATTCTCGACGAATCCGTCTCGGCTTTGGACGTGTCGATCCAGGCGCAGATCCTCAACCTGCTCGACGACATCCGACGGGCCACCGGCGTCAGCTACGTGCTCATCAGCCACGACCTGGCCGTCGTCCGGCAGCTCACCGAGACCTGCGTCGTCATGCGGCAGGGCCGCATCGTCGAAAGCGGGCTCACGGGTGACGTGCTGGACAGACCCCAGCATCCGTACACGAAAGCCCTGCGCGCCAGCGTCCCCGCCCCCGGCTGGAAACCGACTCGCCGTCCGACGAGTATGAGCATGTGACACGCGATCTCCACGCCGTCCGCCTCGGCCGTGTACGTGGTATCCGTACCCGCCAGGCTGGTTTGCGTAGACGCAACCAGGCGGGGGGCGGGCGGGCGCGGCTCAGGATTCTCAATCGACGCATAGGTCGCGAACTTTAATCAGCGGGTCCGGGGTTCGAGTCCCTGGCGGCGCACATAGGAAGAACCCCGGGCCGGTGTGTCCGGCTCGGGGTTCTTGCCTTTCCCCGGAGCGGGATCGCCGAAGACCCGGGCGTCGGCGCGGGCACGCTCGGGACGGCGGTCCGGTGAGACGCTCCCGCTCCGAGCGCGTCGGCTACTCCGGGCTTTTGTCGGTGAGGTGGAATATGGTCCCTGTCATGTGCCGGAGTATCAAAACCCTTCGGGAGCCCTACGCCAGCGACGTGACCGACGAGGACGTGCGAGCCGCCGCGCTCCAGTACGTCCGCAAGGTCTCCGGCTTCCGGCTCCCGTCCGCGCGTAACGCCGAAGCCTTCGAGCGGGCCGTGGACGCCATCGCCGCCGCGACGCAGACGCTCCTCGGAGACCTCCAGCTGACGCACCTCCCACGGGAACGCCCCCAGACCTGAGCCAAGGAGACGTGAGCCCGGGCCTCCCCGCCCCGGTGGCCTGGCGCCCCGGGTTCCCGGCGGCTCGGCTCCTGCTTCTTGACGGCCCCGCCCTCGGCGGACCTGACGGACCCCGGGTACGGCTTCACGCCATTCGCCGCGTCACGGGCGTCACGGCATGGAGGCCACGGGGTGTTCCGCCTGGCCTCGGGACCTGCTCTGTCCGGCCTCGGGGCAGGGGACGACGGGTGACTGGGACGGACGGAAAGATCCGGCACACGTCTCATGCGCTTTCGCGGGTCAGTGCCTTTCCCTGGGGCGCCGACGAGCGGTTGTCGGCCCCCGGGTGCGGGTCGCCACCGGCGAGCACGATCACGGCGTCATCCGGCTCGAAGGTCAGTCTTCTGCTCTTGGGCGGGTTCAGGGTGATGCCGTTGTCGTCGCCGTCCCGGCCCGTGCCCTCTCTGCGATAGCCGATCGCGACCTCGCCGTATGCCCCGGCTGCGGCCACCACGGTCGCGTAGTCGACCGGGGCCGACAGCCGCACGTAGTCACCGGCGGGCCTGATGTAGACCTCCTGGCCTCCGGAGTCGAACAGGTCGGCGAACACGTTGTGGCGCCGGGGGTTCTCGGCGATCTGGATCATCAGCAGGCTGGTGACCTTCGAGCTGACGATGAAGTCGTCGACCTCGGTGACCTCGACGAGACGCCGGTCGCAGTCTTTCGCGATCTCGGTCACCAGGCTGTGCCGCCATCCGTTGCTTCTGCTCATCTCTCTGACGTGCAGGAGGGTGAGGAACGTGCGCGAGTCGGCCACGTGCGGGCTGAGCCGGTCGTCAGCCAGGATCAGGACGTGATCGTAGGCTCCGATGTCCAGCGCCTCGAGGGTGCCGTACCGGGTGATGTCCCCGGTCTCGCAGGTGAGGGTCAGGCGGCCGACCCTGCTCGAAAGGGCGTCGACCCAGGACGTCATCCGGGGGTCTTTCGCGACGACCTTCACCTGCGAGCCCGGCGGCATGTAGTGATCGAACTCGGTGACGATCGCGGCACCGCAGTCGTTCCAGCCGAGGACCAGGACACGGCGGGCCACAGGGTCGTGCTCACCGCCGGCGACGATCGCGCCGTCGTCGACCTCGGTCGAGGTGCGGAGCGGCTTCGCCGCGCCGTCGTCCATGATCAGGATGAGTCGGTCGCTCGCGTCTATCCTGGTCTCCCCCGAGGGGTTGAGCAGGGTCTTCCCCTCTCGTTCCAAGCCGATGAGGGAGCAGTTCTCCAGGATGGGCAGGGCATCGCCGAAGCTTTCTCCGACGAGGTCCCCGGGAGGACGGAAGCAGATCTCGTCGCCCCCGAAGCCGAGCAGGTCGTTGTAGACCATCGAGAGGCCGGCGTGCAGGCAGGTCTGGACCATGACCCGCGCGGAGACCTCGTCGACGTCGACGATCAACGCGTTGCCCCCGCCCGCCAGGCGTGCCGCGATGAGGTTGTCCGGATCGCGGATGCCCGCGACCAACTGGACCCTCGGCAGCACTCCGGCGGCGTCGAGGGCGAGAAGGCTCTTGATGGTTCTCGCGTCCGAGTCGGAGTCCTCCGAGCCGAGCACGATGACCGCCCGCGCCCGTCCGGGGCTGACGATGGCCACGTCCACCGGATCCGTTGGACTCCCGGTCCTGCACACGACACGCAGGCGGCGGGGGAGGTCGACCCTGTCCCTGATGGCCTCCTCCATGGAGATCCTGTCCCTGTCGGCGAGGATCGCCACGCAGGTCGTCCCGCCGCCGCCGGGGCCGGCGGCGGCGAGCTCGGACAGAATCAGGAAGACCTGCTCCGACCAGCCGAGCACGACGGTGTGGTCACGCTCGACGACCAGCGACCGGCCCTTGCGCAGGCTGGCGAGCTTGTGGTCGAGTCCGGTCTTGATCAGCCCGATGAGCGTGCTGAAGATCACGATTCCGGTCAAGGCGAGCACCAGCATGCTCCCCAGGAAGACGGGTGAGCCGCTGTCCCTGGTCACCATCACCGGCGACATCGTGCGCATCAGGCCCGACCAGAGCGCGGACGGCAGATCGACGGTGCCCGGGGCGAGGGTGAGGATGGCCGTCGCCCCGATGACCGACATGGCGAGCGCCGTGACGGCGAGCAGGCCGATCATCGCCCAGGTTCCCTGGGCGATGAGATTGTCGAAGCGGTAGCGCAGGCGCCTCAATGGTGAGCCCTCCAGTGCCTGACGTTAGGTGACTTTGTGGACACCGAAAGTGATTATGGCTTGATGTCGGCGGAAGCGGAAGGCGGAGGGGAGCCTGGTGCTCCCGGCTGACGCGGCGGTGCTGTGTCTCGGGAAGCGGCGGTGCTGTGTCTCGGGAAGCGGCGGTGCTGGGTCTCGGGAAACGGTGCCGTGCCTCGGGAAAAGGGGCGGCCGGACCTCGCGAGGTCCGGCCGGAGTGGGAGCGGGGAGTGATCAGGTGACGTTGGCGCAGATCACGTAGACGCTGATGCCGACGTCGTTGTAGCCGTCCTGGCGGCCGAGGCCGATCCAGCCGGTGCCGTCGTCGGTGGGGAAGGAGCCGACCAGGATGGCCTTGTTGCCCTGGGCCTCGGCGCCGCCGCCGACGGCGTGCTTGCCTGCGGGGCACCTGACCGTGCGGCGGGTGAAGTTGGGCACGTTGGCGTTGGGCAGCTTGACGAGCTGGTAGCCGCCGAAGTCGGCGACGGCGGGGGCGGGGGCCGCGGGGATCGAGGCCGTGGCCGGGGCGGCGGTCACCGCCGTCAGGCCCGCGCAACCGACGAGGGTGGCCAGGGCGACAGTCGTGAGCTTGTTGTGGCGCATGCTCTCTCCTGGGTCGGAAGGTGTTGTTGTGGTCACTGAAAGTAAACAAGTCATTACCTAAGGTGTCCAGTCTGGGTTTTGTGGCTGCGTGGCGACTTGCGCGGAGCGGCCCGAACGGCCTGCCGCCGCCCAGGGGGCGGCTCACTCCTGGCGGGTGCGGGTGCGGGTGCGGGTGCGGGGGTGGGGGTGGCGGGGGCTGCCCGAGGCCCACCGAGGCTTCTCGGGTCTCACCAGGCCTCGCCGGGCGCCAAGCCTCACCAGGGTTCCTCGGGACTCACCGGGACTAACCGGGCCACCGGGGCTCACCGGGGCTCACCGGGGCTCACCGGGGCTTTCCCGGGGAGCGTGGGCGTTCTTCGCCGGAGAACGGGAAAAGGGCGGCTGGGCGCGATCGCCGGATCCGCTTTGAGTAGGGTTCCTGTCGCACGCATCAAATGACCGCAGGGGGTGACCGGGTTGACCACGTCGACCCCGCAGGACGCCGGAACCGGAATCCGTAAATGGTTACTGGAGGGCCTGCAGCGGCTCGACCACGGGAACCTGGGTCCGCATCACCAAGAGGCGCCGCACAAGCAGCACGCGTGGTGGCAGGTCATGTGCCTCACGGGCGTCGACTACTTCTCGACGCTCGGCTACCAGCCGGGCATCGCGGCCCTGGCGGCGGGTTCGCTCAGCCCCGTGGCCACACTGCTGCTGGTCGCCCTGACCCTGTTCGGCGCGCTGCCCACCTACCGGGCGGTCGCCGGGGAGAGCCCGAACGGCCTGGGCTCGCTGTCGATGCTGGAGAGCCTCCTGCCGGGCTGGCGCGGCAAGCTGCTCGTGCTGTTCCTGCTGGGGTTCGTCGCGACCGCGTTCATCGTGACCATCACCTTGTCCGCGGCCGACGCGACCGCCCACATCTTGCACAACCCCTTCGTCCCCGAGGCCCTGCGGGGCTGGCAGGTGCCGGTGACGCTGCTGCTGGTCGCCCTGCTCGGCTCGGTGTTCCTCGTCGGGTTCAGCGAGGCGATCTCCATCGCGGTCGTGCTGGTCGCGGTCTACCTGCTGCTCAACGTGGTCGTGCTTGCGGTGGCCGTACAGCACGTCCTCGCCGACCCGGGCCAGGTCGGTGACTGGTGGGCGGCGCTCACCTCCGCGCACTCGAGCCCGATCGCGATGATCGCCGCGTCGCTCTACGTGATGCCCAAGCTCGCTCTCGGCCTGTCAGGGTTCGAGACGGGCGTGGCCGTGATGCCGCTGGTCAAGGGGGATCTGAGCACGCGCGTCAAGGGCGCGAGGAAGCTGCTGACCACGGCCGCGCTCGTCATGAGCGTCTTCCTGATCACCTCGAGCTTCGCGACCACCGTGCTGATCCCCGCGCAGGAGTTCGAGCCGGGCGGCGGAGCGAACGGGCGGGCGCTGGCCTACCTGGCGCACAGCTATCTCGGCGACTGGTTCGGCACCGCCTACGACATCAGCACGATCGCGATCCTCTGGTTCGCCGGGGCGTCCGCGCTGGCCGGTCTGCTCAACATCGTGCCGCGCTACCTCCCCCGGTACGGCATGGCTCCCGACTGGACGCGGGCGACCCGCCCGATGGTGCTGGTCTTCACCGTCGTCTCCTTCGCCATCACCCTGTTCTTCCGCGCGGACGTCGAGTCGCAGGGCGGGGCCTACGCCACCGGTGTGCTGGCGCTGATCCTGTCCGCCGCGGTCGCCGTCACGCTGTCGGCGTGGAAGAAGGGCAGGACGAGGGTCGCGATCCCGTTCGGGTTCGTCACCCTGATCTTCGCGTACGCCACGGTCGCGAACATCATCGAGCGGCCGGACGGCCTCGTGATCGCGCTCTTCTTCGTCCTGGCGATCGTCGTCACCTCCCTGACCTCCAGGGCCACCCGCTCGACCGAGCTGCGGGTCACCCACATCACCATGAACGACGAGGCCCGCCGCTACATCAACGAGGCCGCCAACATCCACCTGATCGCCAACGAGCCGAACGAGCGCGACTGCAAGGAGTACGTCGACAAGGCCCGCGAGGCGTGGGAGCGCCACCGGCTCAGGCGCGCGGAGGGGCTCATCTTCCTCGAGGTGACGGTGCCCGACGCCTCGGAGTTCGCCTCCGAGTTGCGCGTGATCGGCGAGGAGCGGTACGGCTTCCGCATCCTGCGGGTGGAGAGCGCGAGCATCCCCAACGCGATCGCGGCCACCCTGCTCTACGTACGAGACCAGACCGGCAAGATGCCCAACGTCTACTTCCACTGGGCCGAGGGCAACCCCATCGGCGCGCTGCTGCGCTACCTGGTCTTCGGCGGCGGGGACATCCCTCCGCTCACCCGCGAGGTTCTCCGCCTGGCCGAGCCCGACCCGGAACGCCGCCCGCTGGTCCACGTCGGCTGACCCGGGCCGACACCGACGGGTCGCACGTCCCGCACCGGGACGGGGCCCGCACAAGGGGCCCGCACAAGGGCACCGCACAAGGGCCCCTGACAGGGTCCGCGCAGGGCCTGCGCAGACCCTGTCAGGGGCCGCCGTCGCGTTCCCGCGCGGCGGCGGGCGTTACGCACATGTCTCCTGCCCGTCGCCCGATCGCCGGGGGAAGACGGGTATACCTTTTGGCATCCTCCCCGCCCTGAAGGACGGGGCATCCATGCTGGAGGAACGTGGCGATGAGCAAGGAACTGGTCGTCCATGTCACCCACCACGAGGAGGCGGACTGCGCCGTGCTCACGGTCGTGGGCGACATCGATCGGACCTCCGGTCCCCTGCTGAGAGACGCCATCAGAGGACTGGTCGCCGACCATCGCCCCCGGATCGTCCTCGACGTCGAGGGGGTCACCTTCTGCGACTCGAACGGTCTGCGGACCTTCCTCAGCGGAGTGACCCTGACCTGCGACGCGGGTGGATGGATGCGTCTGGCGGGGGTGCGGGGTCACCTGGAGCGGCTCCTGCGGATGACCGATCTCCACGGTTTCTTCGCCATCGACTCCGACGTGGTCGGCTCTCTGCGGCACATCTCCGGCGACAGGACCTCCGGCCAGGAGTGAGACGGCGAGGACGGGCAGGCGGCCGGGGACTTGACGGACCGGGCCAGAACCGTTAACTATGACGTAAAGTAATCGACAATGAACGCTTTGTGATCAGGTGGGGGGTGTGGCCGCGCCCGGCGGTCGATCGCCGGTGTGGGGCGCGTCCGATCGCGGGCGTTCGGCGGGCGCCGTCGACTCGCTGACCCCTGTGTCGCGTGTGGAGTCGAGGCGATCGGGCGGGCCGGGCTTCCCTGGGGCGGCGCGCGGGTTGTCGAGAGCTCAAAAAATGGCTCAAACCAGACATTTCCCCGACTTTGCCTGCTCGGCATGCCGAGGTCGTCGGTCGTGTCTGGCCGTTCATCCCCCAGCCGATGGAGAGCGGCATGCGTCAGTCACGAAAAGTCATCATGCGAATCCTCTGTGTCCTCGGTGTGCTCGCGAGCGGCCTCACCGCCGCGGCCACGAGCGCCGGAGCCGCGGTCCCCAACCGTTGGGGATTCGCCTACGTCGATGTTCCGAACGGCGTCCCCAACCTCGCCCACCAGGCGGGAAGCTGGCCACCCGGCCCGACCGTCTCGGTCCTCACCCCGGTGGGCGGCCCGACGTACGTCAGGTTCCCGCAGCTCGCGGTCGCCGGTGGCGTCGTGCATGTCACGGCCGTCTCCCCGAGTCCGCGCTGGTGCCAGGTCCTGAAGTGGGGGCCCTCCGGACCCGACCTGCTCGTGGCGGTGCGGTGCTACCAGTACGGCGGCGCCCCGGTGACCGTCCCGTTCACCGTCCTGTTCGAGGAGAGCACGGGCCTGCTGCCCGCGCCGAAGGCGTTCGGCTACGTTCACTACAACGGCGCGGCGATCGCCACCCAGTTCAACTCGGCGGGAGTCGCGAACACCGTCGTCGCCGGGCCGCCGGGCGTCTGGACCGTCTCCCTGCCCGGTCTCGGATCGGCCGGCAGGGCGGGCGGTCTCCAGGTGACCGCGGTCAACCCGACCCAGCCCGCCCGCTGCAAGGTCGCCGCCTGGGCGTCCGCGCCCGCGGGTCAGACCGTCAGGGTGCGCTGCCACAACGCGACCAACATCCCGCTCAACACCGGCTGGACGCTCACCTACCAGCGTGAACGGGCGATCACCGGAGCGGCGCTCCCGCCGAAGAACTTCGCCTACACCTTCGATAACACCCCGGCTAACGCCGGGCCCTACTCGCCGGTCCCGCCCGCGGTCAACTACAACTCCCAAGGGGCGCTGAACACCGTGCAGTCCGCCGGGGTCGGCCTCCGTCTGGTGACTTTCCCGCAGGTCGGCGTGCTGCCCGACCACGTCCAGGTCACCGCGTACGGGCCGGGCCCCGAATACTGCAACCTGCTGACGCTGTGGTTCACCGGCGCCCTCACCGCGACCGTCCGCGACGTGGCCTGCTACAACGGGCTCGTCCGGGCGAACCGGCCCTCCCTGACCACGTACACCTCGGCTTTCTAGCCCGTCGCTCCGGTGCCTGGCACGTCCCGCGGGGCGTGCCAGGCACCGCAGGAGGCGTCCCGGATCGGGCCGGTGACCACTCCATGGTCATCGGCCCGGCACTCCAGGGAACGGCCGCCATGCGAGGCCGCCCTCACATGTTGATCATGTGGCCCGCCAGTCCGTGGATCGCCTCCTTGACCGCCTCGCCGAGCGTGGGGTGGGCGTGCACGTTGCGGGCGACCTCGGTGACCGTCAGGTCCCACTGCTGGGCCAGCGTGAGCTGGGGCAGCAACTCGGTGACCTCCGGGCCGATCAGGTGGGCGCCGATCAGCTCGCCGTGCTCTCCGTCGCTGAGGATCTTCACGAACCCGACCGCGTCCCCCAGGCCGTGGGCCTTGCCGTTGGCGGTGAACGGGAACTTGGCCACCTTGACGTCGTAGCCGAGATCGCGTGCCTGTGCCTCGGTGTAGCCGAAGCTCGCGACCTGAGGCTGGCAGTACGTCGCCCTCGGGATCATCACGTAGTCGAGCTCCATCGTCTCCGCGTCCGCGATGGTCTCCGCGGCGACGATCCCCATGAACTCGGCCGCGTGCGCGAGCATCAGCTTGGCGGTCACGTCGCCGATGGCGAAGATGTGCGGCACGTTCGTACGGCCCCGGCCGTCGATGGCGATGGCGCCCCTGTCGGTCAGGGCGACCCCGGTTCGCTCAAGGCCGTACCCCTCGACGCGGGGCTGGAAGCCGATCGCCTGCAGTACCTTGTCGGCCTCGAGGACCCGCTGCTGCCCGTCACGCGAGACCGTCACGCGCACCTTGTCGCCCGAGTCGTCGATGGACTCGACGCGTGTCGAGGTCAGCACCTCGATGCCGAGCCGCTTGTAGTGCCGTGCCAGCTCGGCCGAGATCTCCTCGTCCTCGAGCGGGACGACGCGGTCGAGGAACTCCACGATCGTCACCTTGACGCCGTAGTTGTGCAGGATGTAGGCGAACTCGACGCCGATGGCGCCCGCGCCCGCGATGATCACACTCTCGGGCAGTTCGTCGCTGAGGATCTGCTCCTCGTATGTCACCACCCGCTCGGTCACCGACGTTCCCGGCAGCAGCTTCGTGGTGGCGCCCGTCGCGATGATGCAGTGGTCGAATGTCACCGTCTGCTCACCGCCGTCGGTGCCGGTCACCCGCAGCGTGTTCGCGTCGGTGAACTCGCCCCGCCCCTCGTACTCGACGATGCCGTTCTTCTTCATCAGGTAGTGCACGCCCTTGACGTGCCTGTCCGCGACCTTACGGCTGCGCTTGAACGCCTCGCCGTAGTCGAAGGTGACGGTGCCCTCGACCCGGATGCCGAAGGTCTTGGCCTCGTGGGTGAACAGGTGGGCGAGCTCCGCGTTGCGCAGCAGTGCCTTCGAGGGGATGCATCCCACGTTGAGACAGACACCGCCCCAGTAACGCTCTTCGATGATCGCCGTGCTCAGGCCCAGCTGGGCGGCACGGATCGCGGCCACGTATCCCCCCGGGCCCGCACCGAGGACTACGACGTCATAGTGAGTGCTCATGGGTCGGACACTATTGAACGGCGGGCCGTCGCGTTCATAGGGGGGTGGCGTTCCGGTCGGTGTTCGTGCTCACGCCGTTCCTGCCCGAGCCGGTGCTCGATCTCGTCGTGCACGGGCCGGTACGCCGAGGTGGCAGCCAGGGCCAGGTCGCGGAAGCGCCCTCGCGCCTCACGCAGCTCGGCGGCGATCCTGCGCCGCCCACCGGGCAGCAGCCGTGCGGGCCGCAGCCTCGCCTGCTCGTGCGCGGCGCGCAGTGCCGCGCCCGCCCCCCGCAGCGCCGTCACGTACTCGACCGCCGCCTCCCTCCACCGCCGGGCCTCCTCGCCGGTGCACGGCACCCGATGACCGGTGTCGTGGTGGTACAGCGTGTAGACGGCGCACATCCCCTCCGGCATGGGCGTGTCGTCCAGCTTGCAGCGGCCCACGCTGACCCGCCCTCCGGCCGGCGCGGGCGGCTGCCCTTCGGCCCTGTTCTTCAGCCCGACGTCGTAGAAGTAGGGGTAGACGGCGTTGTCGCGGCGGCTGCGGCGCAGGCGGCGGGTGCGGAGGGTCTCGGTGCGGAGATCCGAGATCAGCCCGGGCAGCGACGTGCCCTCGACGAAGCTCACCATGCTCACGAGAACGGCGAACAGTCCGAGCACGAGCAGGATGGTCTGGAGCATCGAAGCTTCTCCCCAGGTGCCCGCGACGTTGCGGGCACTTCGACGACCGACATGCCGGGACGACCGCTGTGACTTTCGACGTCATGGTTTCGCGGTCACGTCACGTTGGAAAATCCCCGATCCCACCAACGCGCGGCCCCGTGCCGAACAATAGCATTCTTCGATCCTATTAGATATGTTTCGCTATTTAATCATATTTGGTCTTTGCTGGGTTGGATCGACGTTGATTAACGCGCGGCGATCGTGAGGGAATGGCATATCCGAGTTCGCCCCTCGTGTGGCGGGCCCGCGCGCGGGAGCGGTCGTCACGGTCGGAGCGTGCCGGGGGCCTGGCGGGGCGTACGGCGTGGGCGCCGAGGTCGAACGGGTTTTCGGGCGGGATGCGGAGACCGGAAGGCGCCCAGCCCTCCTCGAAGAAGCCGGTTCCCGCCGTCTAGGCACGCCAAACATCGGCCTTTTCCTGGGAATGGCCCGGCGGAATATGGAGGCGTCTCCGGGAGCGACGGGCTGTGAAAGAGTGTGAAAGAGAACGTCTCCTGGCGTGGTCTCGCCCTCAACAGGTCGGGAAAGAGGGCGTCTTCGGTCGTTCGCGGCGGATCGTGAAAGCACATTGTGAGAGGCACCGGTGCCGACCGGCCAGAATGAGGGCTTGGACGACCCGAAACGGCCGAGAGGGGTTCCGATGACCGAAGAGGGCGGGAAGGCGGGACGAGGGGACGCGCCCGTTTCCGGGGAGCGGGGGAACGCGCCTGTTTCGGAGGGACGAGAGGGTGTGCCCGGTTCCGCGGAGGGCGCAGAGCTCGGGTTCGCCTCGGTCGCGGAGCGGGTACGGCGCGGCCTGGCCGAATCCTCGGCGGGGGAGCGGCTGGTCGCCAGGACCCTGCTGGCGAACTACCCCACGGCCGGGCTGGAGACCGCGGCGCGGCTGGCCGAACGCGCGGGGGTGAGCGCGCCAACCGTTGTCCGGTTCGTCGCCAGGCTCGGTTTCGCGGGGTATCGGGCGTTCCAGCAGGCCTTGCGGGACGAGATCGAGGCGCGACGGGCCTCGCCCCTCACGCTTGCCCAGCAACTCGGCGACGGGATCGCCCCCGACTCGCTGAGGGTGACGGCCGGGGCGACCTTCCGGCAGCGGCTTGACGAGTCTTTCGCGGCACTGTCGGACTCCGAGCTGGAGGCGGTGCTGGTCCTGCTGGCCGACCAGAGCCGCCGTGTCGCGCTGATCGGGGGGAGATACTCGCACATCCTCGCCGAGTACCTCGACCTGCACCTGCGGCTGCTCCGTCCGGGGACCCGCGTGCTCGACCCGCGTCCGGAGAGCCTGGCCGCGTTCTCCGTGGACGTCGGACGGCGCGACGTCGTCGTGGTGTTCGACTATCGCCGCTACCAGCGTGACATCGTCGAGTTCGCCCGCCGTGCGCACGACAGGGGAGCCAAGGTCGTGCTCTTCACCGATCCGTGGCTGTCTCCGGCATCCGAGGTCGCCGACCTGGTGATTCCCGTCCGGGTCGAGGCGCCGAGCCCGTTCGACAGCCTCGTCCCCGCGCTGGCGCTGGTGGAGACGGTGGTCGCGGGGGTGACGGCGAGGCTGGGGAAGGCGGGCGAGGAGCGGTTGCGCCAGTGTGAGGAGATCGTGGGCGACGTCACGCTCGGCTGAACGCCGCCCGGATGCGGGACGCGGGGCGCGGGATGTGGGAGGCGGGACATCGGCCGAGCCTTGGGCGTGGATGTAATAAATGTTTCATGAATTCTTGTTGATGGTCTTCATGAAAGCTATGTTTCATCCACACGTGCTGGTCGCGTTCGCCGCCGGCGCCGTCGTCACCATCAGGAGGTGCCGTGACCGAAGAACTGCGCCCGCCTCGCAAGCTACGCCTGTGGGAAGCGCTGGCCCTGTCCGTCGGGCTCATGGGGCCCACCCTCGCCATGGCCCTGAACGGCGCCGGTGTGGCGGCCACGGTCGGCAAGGCCGTACCGCTGGTCTTCGTGCTGGGCCTTCTCGGCGTGGCGCTGGTCGCCTACGGGTTCGTACGGCTGACGCGGCACTTCAACCACGCCGGATCCGTCTACGCCCTCGCCGGGGTGACGCTGGGTCCCAGGGCCGGGTTCTTCGGCGGGTTCGCGCTGCTGGGAACCTACGTCTTCTTCGCGGTGTGCACGCTGGCCGCGACCTCGGTGTTCGCCGAGGCCTTCGCCGCCGCGCTGGGCTTCTCCCTGCACGTCCCCTGGTTCGTCGTGGCCGCCGTCGCGTGCGTCGGCGTCTGGGCGGTCAACTCCCGGGAGTCCCGCGTCACCGCGCGGACCCTGCTGGTCGTCGAGGGCGTCGGCATCGTCGGGATGCTGGTGCTCAGCGCCATCATCGTCATCCGCACGGGAACCGGGCACGCGCCGGGCGGGCAGACGTTCGACCTGTCGGTGTTCGGGCTCGGCGGCACCACGATGAGCGCGGTCATGACCGCCACGGTGTTCGCCTTCCTGTCCTGGGCGGGTTTCGAGGCGTGTGCGTCCCTGGGCGAGGAGACCGCGGACCCACGCCGCAACGTGCCCCGCGCCCTGGCGGGAAGCGTCCTGCTCACCGGTGGCCTGTACGTCTTCGTGATGTTCGCCCAGACCATCGGCTTCGGCACCGGAGAGAAGGGGATCGCGGCCTTCTCCGGCTCGGAGTCCTCCCTGTCGGCGCTCGCACAGACCTACATCGGCACCTGGTTCTCGCTGGTCATCGCCTTCACCGCGGTGGCGTCCGCGTTCGCCGCCTCGATCAGCTCGGCCGCCGCGGCCAGCAGGCTCATGTTCGCCCTCGCCAGGGACGGCTTCGGGCCCGGGGCCCTGGCCCGTACCGACAGACGCACCGGGAGCCCCACCGTCGCGCTGGTCGCCGCGTTGGCCATCGCTCTGGCCGGTGACGTCGTGCTTGACCTGACCGGCGTCTCCGCCTTCGACGCCTACTACTGGTTCGCCACGCTCGGCGTGCTGTGCCTGCTGGTGGCCTACGCGGTCGCCGGGGCCGGGGTGATCGCGTTCATCATCTCGGGGCGCGGGCGCATTCCCCGGCACGAGATCGTGATCCCGGTGCTGGCGATCGCCTACCTGTGCTTTGTCTTCTACAACCAGTCGGTGGGACAGGCCAGCCCGCTCAGCTTCTTCCCGTGGATCGCGGCCGCCTGGTGCCTGGCGGGGCTGGTGGCCGTACTGGCCGCGCCGAAGCTGGCCCGCAGGATCGGCGAGCGTCTCACCGCCGAGCTGACCGGGGCCGAGGGGCCCGACGGTCCCGCGGCGCCCGCGCCCGGGGCCGGGACAGGGCGGCGGGAGGCGGCACAGGCATGACGACATCCGTGCTCAGGGGGCGGACCCAGCTCCCGCGGGAAAGCTCAACGGCCTGTACGCCCTCGTCCGGGGAACAGGTCCCGGCGACCTCTCCGTCCCAGAATCCGTCACAGGAGGCACCCGCCATGACCGGAGCACCCACCGTCTTCGCCGCGACCTGTGATCTGGCGGCGCAGCTTCGCGGCCGTGCCGTACCGGCCTCCCGGGAGAAGGACCTGCTGCGTGGCGGGACCGGCTGGGTCCCCGCGGACCTGGCCATCACCTCCTTTGGGCCAATCGCGGACAACGTGTTCGGGTCGACGGGTGACCTGCGGCTCATGCCAGACCCGGCCACCCGCGTCGATATCCCCGCCGACGGCGACGTGCCCGCGACCCGGATCTACCTGGCCGACCAGACGCTGCCCGACGGAACGCCCTGGGAGTGCTGTCCCCGGGGATTCCTCACCACCGCCGTCGCCGACCTGCACGCGGAACTGGGCGTCACCGTGATCGCCTCGTTCGAGCACGAGTTCACCCTCGCGGGCCTGCCCGCCTCGCCGCCCTTCTCCTTCGAGCGCTACCGCACCGCCGAGCCGTTCGGCTCCGAGCTGGTGACCCTCCTGGAACGGGCGGGGTTTGCCCCCGAGACGTGGCTTCCCGAGTACGGCGACGCCCAGCACGAGATCACGCTCAGCCCGGCCGAGGCACTCGCCGCCGCCGACAGGGCGGTGCTGCTGCGCGAACTCGTCCGCGACCTCGCCCGGCGGCGCGGACTACGGGCCGGTTTCGCGCCGCTGCCCCATCCCGAGGGCTCGGGGAACGGCGTGCACATCCACCTGTCGTTCCGCGACGCCGACGGCGAACCCGTCCTGCACGACCCCACGCGACCGGGCGGCCTGTCGGAGCTGGGAGCGCGCTTCTCCGCCGGAATCCTGCGCCACGCCCCCGCGCTGACGGCTGTCACCGCCGCGAGCCCGGTGTCGTTCCTGCGCCTGACCCCGCACCGGTGGAGCGCGGGCGGTGTCTTCCTCGCCGAGCGCAACCGGGAAGCCATGCTGCGCATCTGCCCGGGAACGGGCCCGGAGGCCGGAGCCCAGCTCAACCTCGAGTACCGGGCCGCGGACGCCACCGCCAACCCCTGGCTCGCGCTCGGTGTCTTGCTGCGCGCCGGGCTTGAGGGAATCCGGCGCGGCTACCCCGAGCCCGTCGTCTGGCCCGAGTCGGCCACCGAGGCGGAGCTCGCGGGCGTGCCGCCGCTGCCCACGTCGCAGCGTGAGGCCCTTGACGCGCTGGAGAAGGACGACGTCGTGCGCGGCTTCCTCGCCCCCGACCTGCTGACCACCTATCTTTCGGTCAAGCGGGCCGAGCTCGAGGCGCTGGCCGGGCTTGACGACGCCGAACGCTGCCGGAGGATCGCCGATGTCCACTGAGTTCCCCGAGTCGTCCTCCGCGTCGCCGGACGCCCTGGAGCGGGCGATGTCGTCCGAGGCCCTCGAACGGGCGATCGAGGCGATCCCGCTGGTAGACCACCACGTGCACGGTGCCCTGGCCACGGACGTCTCCCGGCGTGAGTTCGAGGAGCTGATCACCGAGTCCAACAGGCCGGTGCCCGGCTGGATGACCCAGTTCGACTCCCAGGTCGGTTTTGCGATCCTGCGGCACTGCGCGCCCGTGCTCGGCCTCGTCCCGCACGCCGCCCCCGAGGCCTACCTCGCCCGCCGCGCCGAGCTGGGAGCCGACGAGGTCAACAAGCGTCTGCTCGCCGCCGGCGGGATCGGCCACTTCCTGGTCGAGACCGGTTATCGGGGCGAGGAGATCCTCGACCCGGCCGGGATGTCCGCCGTCGCGGGACGACCGGCCGACGAGGTCGTCCGTCTTGAGGCGGTCGCCGAACGCGTCGTCGCGGACGGGACCGACGCCGCCGGGTTCGCCGCGCGCTTCGAGACGGCGCTGGGGGAGCGCAGCCGTACGGCCCGCGGTCTGAAGTCGATCGTCGCCTACCGTCACGGGCTCGACTTCGATCCCCGCCCGCCGACCTCCAACGAGGTGACGGCGGCGGCGGGACGCTGGCTGCGGACGGTGGAGCGGACCGGGACGATCCGGGTGGACGACCCGGTGCTGCTGCGCCATCTGATCTGGAAGGGCATCGAGCGCGGCCTGCCGCTGCAGTTCCACATCGGCTACGGCGACCCCGACGTCGACCTGCACCGCTCCGACCCGCTGCTGCTGCGCGGCCTGATCGAGCTGGCCGAGCCCAGCGGGGTCCCGCTGCTGCTGTTGCACTGCTACCCGTTCCACCGCAACGCGGGCTTCCTCGCCCAGGTGTACCCGAACGTCTACTTCGACGTCGGGCTGGGAGTGAACTACACCGGGGCGCGCAGCGTGGCCGTCGTGGCCGAGAGCTTGGAACTGGCCCCGTTCGCCAAGATCCTCTTCTCCTCCGACGCCTGGGGTCCCGCAGAGCTGCACCACCTGGGCGCCCTGCTCTGGCGGCGCGCGATGACCCGCGTCCTGTCCGGCTTCGTCGCGGACGGGGAGTGGAGCCGGGCGCAGGCCGTACGGGTCGCCACGATGATCGGCGCGGAGAACGCCCGCCGCGTCTACGGCCTGGCGGAGGGCGCGTGACGGGTGTCCGATCAGCCGGTTCGCCGGCTCGGAAAGGGTGTGCTCTGATTCGCCGAGACGGGGAGAGCGTGTGAACGACGTCTACGAGCGGCTGCGTGCCGCGCTCAGCGCCGAGCTTTCCGGAGCCTGCGAGCTGCGGCGGGAACTGCACGCCGAGCCGTACCTCTCGGGCAGGGAGGAGCCGACGCTCAAGCGCGTGCTGGACGCCCTGCCCCGCGACGGCGTGACGGAGCGCGTCGCGGAGACCGGTGCGCTGGTCCGCGTCGGCGGCGAGGGGCGGGCCGTCGGGGTGCGCGGTGAGCTGGACGCCCTGCCGATCGCGGAGGAGACGGGCGTCTCCTGGGCCGCGCGCAACGGCGCCATGCACGCCTGCGGCCACGACGTCCACCTCGCCGCGCTGGTCGCTCTGGCCAGGGCGGTCGACCGGGTGAACACCGAGATGGGCACCCGGGAGAAGGTTTCGGGAGGCGAGGGGGGCGCCCTGGGGGATTCCGAATCCGGCGGAGGTGTGTGGTCACCGCAGGAGGCGGGGCGGGAGATCCCGGGAGGAAGGCTTCCCCCGATGGTCGCGGTGCTGCAGCCGCGTGAGGAGACCTACCCCTCGGGCGCCCTCGACATCGTCGAGTCCGGCGCGCTGGAACGGCATGGGATCGGCGCGATGGTCGCCGCGCACGTCCAGCCGGTGCTCGCCGCGGGCGAGACGGCCTGTACCCCGGGGGCCGTGAACGCCTCCGCCGACGAGTTCACGCTCATCGTGCGGGGCGAGGGCGGGCACGCCGCCTATCCCCAGCTGGCCAGGGACCCGGTCCTGGCGCTCGCCCAGATCATCGTGGCGGCCCAGCAGCTCGTCAGCCGCGACGCCGACCCGATGACACCGACCGTCGTCACCTTCGGCACGGTTTCTGCGGGCACCGCCCCGAACGCCACCCCGGCCGACGCCGTCGCCCGCGGCACCCTACGCACGATGTCGGAGGCCTGGCGCGAGCGGCTCCACGAGCGGTTCCGGGTGATCGCCGACGGTGTCGCCCGTGCCCACGGCTGCGAGGCCGAGGTGCTGATCGCACGCGGCGAGCCGGTGCTCGTCAACGACGCCCGCCTCGCGGAGGAGACCGCCCGTCTGCTCGCCGTGTCCCCGGACACCGCCGCTCGGCACGTCTCGGCAACCCTGCGTTCCTGTGGGGCCGATGACTTCGCCTACTTCGCGGCGGCGGTGCCGTCGCTGATGCTGTTCGTCGGCACGGACACGGCCTCGGGGCTGCACACCCCGGGGTTCCTGCCGGAGGATGAGACGGTCGCGGCGGTCGCGGAGGGCCTGCTGGCCGCGTACCTGGCCGCCGCGAAGGTGATCGGCGAGGTGGCCACGTAGCCGTCCCGGCGCCGTCAGATGCGCGGGCGTGGCGCAGGGGCCGGTGCCACCGTGTCAGCCCTCCGCGGTGATGTGTACGGGGCCGCCCTTGGGGTCGACCGAGGACAGGACGTCCGTCGGGACGCGGAACACCCTGCCCGGGGCCACGGGCCACCACACCCGCCTGCGGGCCACGACCTTCCCCGCCTGCCGCAGCACGACGTGCGGGAACGGGATGTACCGGTCGCTCCACAGCAGCAGGCGGCGACGGGCGGGAACGGGGTCACCGGGACGCAGGATCTCCGGCGAGACCCACCGGAAGGGCGCGTCAGCGACCAAACGCACCTGCCCGCTGGTCGGCCACGCTCCCTCTTCCGATCGCGCCGCGTTGTTCAGCCAGGCCATGACGGAACGCGCCACGTGGGCGCCGTCGATCGCCGCGATGTCGGCCGTGTCGACCGGGTGGAGCAGGTTGCCCACGGCGAACACGCCCGGCCGGTCCGTGCGCAGTGCGCTGTCGACCAGTGGGCCCTTCGTGCCGGGGTCCAGGGCGATCCCGGCGGCGCGCACGAGTTCGTGATCGGGGATCCAGTCGCCGGTGAGGACGAGCGTGTCGCACTCGACGATTCGCCTCTCCCCGGTGTCGACGTTCTCGATCTCGACCGCGCGCAGCTCCGGCCTGCCGATGATCCGGCTCACCCGGGTGCGGGTGGCGACCTTTGCCCCGAACAGCATCCTGCCGGGGACGCTGAACAGGGCGTAGGAATCGGGCCGCGGGTACTCGGTGGTCATCAGGACGGTACGGCAGCCGGCCTCCCGCAGGGTCAGCGCGGCCGACCAGCTGACCAGCTCCGCCCCCACGATGACGGCTCTCTCACCGACCCTGCCGTGCCGCAGGTGGACAAGGTTCTGCAGGTGCCCGGTGGTGTAGACGCCACGGGGCCGGTCCCCGGGAATGAGACGGGCCGGACGCGGGCGCTCGCGGGCGCCGGTGGCCAGGACGACGGCCCCGGCCTCGACGCGGAGGCGGCCCTGCGGGGTGGTCGCCTCGATCGTCCGCTCACCGGCCCAGCCGGTCACGGTGGCGTTCGTACGGATCGTCGCCCCGGCCGCCTCGGCCTGCCGGACGAGCCTGCGGGCGTAGGCGGGGCCGCTCATGAACCGCCCCATGTCCCTGATCCCGTAGCCGGGATGGTCGCTGTGCCGGGGGATGCCGCCCGCCGTACTCTCCCGGTCGAGGACGAGAACGTCACCGCCGAGCCTCGGCGCGAGTTCGCGGGCGGCGCTCAGCCCGGACGGCCCGGCGCCGACGATGACGACGGCGGGCGTGAGGGTGGTGATGTCGGTTGTCACCGGCTGGTGTGTCATCGGTTGGCCTCCAGCGGGGAGCGGCGCCGCTCGCAGACGCTCCCGCCCTTGGTTTCCAGTAGGTTCCCGACCTCGGCGCCGCAGAAGAATCCCTGGCAGCGTCCGTTCATCGCCCGGGTGCGGCGGCGGAGCCCCTCCAGGCCGGTCGGCGGGATCGGTGATCGGAAGGCGTCGCGGATCTCGCCCGCCGTCACCCGCTCGCAGAAGCAGACCACCGTCCCGTAGGCGGGGTCGGCGGCGATCCGGGCGGCGTCCTGGTACGGACGGAGGTAGGCCTCCCCGATGTTCGGCATGTGAGGCGGCTCCGGCAGGTCCTTGCGCGGCACGAGCCGCAGCCCTGCCTCCTCGGCGAGCCCGGCGACGTGCTCGGCGATGGCGATGCCCGCGGTGAGGCCGGTGGAGCGGATCCCGCCGACGAGAACGTACCGCTGCCGCGCGTCGGCCTCGATGAGGTAGTCCGGGTGGTCGCTCGCCGCGCGCAGACCCGCGTAGGTCGCGGTGACCTCCTCCCGCAGCAGGTCGGGCATGAGCCTGCCCCCCTTCTCCAGGAGGAACTCCAGCCCCCGCTCAGAGGTCCCGGTGTCGGTGCGGTCGGTGAGATCCTCCGCGGTCGGGCCGAGCAGGACGTTGCCGTAGACGGTCGGGCTGACCAGCACACCCTTGCCGCGCGAGGTCGGCACGGGAAGGACGATCCTGTCGACCAGCGGGCGGGCGAGCTTGTCGTAAACCAGCAGCTCGCCGCGCCGCGGCGTGACGGTGAAGCGGTCGTGGCCGAACAGCCGGTCCACGACGTCGGCGCCCAGCCCGGCCGCGTTGACGACCCAGCGGGCGGTGACCTCCCCGCCCGAGGTGCGCAGCACGGTCGTCTCGCCGCGCTCCTCGACCGACTGGACCCGCCGGTTCAGCAACAGCGTCACCCCCCGCAGCACGGCCTCGGTGGCCAGCGCCAGGTTGGTGGTCCAGGTGCAGATGATGGACTCGTCGGGCACGGTCAGGCCGCCCAGCGCCCCTTCTCCCAGATGGGGAAGCTGCCGGTAGACCTCGTCAGCGCCGACGATCTCCGCCCTGCCGTACCCGTTGAGCTCGGCCTTCTCCTTCAGTCCCGGCAGGGCGTCGAGCTCCTCCTCGGTCCAGGCGACCAGCAGGGCGCCGGTGTGCTCGACCGGGATGCCTGTCTGCTTCGCATAGTCGGACAGCAGGTGGTAGCCCTCACGCACCAGACGGGACTCGAGGGTGCCGGGCTTGGCGTCGAAGCCGGTGTGCAGGATGGCGGTGTTCGCCTTGCTCGTGCCGTCGCCGACGTCGTCGCGCGCCTCAAGCAGCGCGATGCTCAGCTCGTAGCCCGCCAGCTTTCTGGCGATGGCGGACCCGACGATGCCCGCGCCGATCACCGCCACGTCGAACGTGGCTCGCCGCGTGGTGTTCACCGTTTTTCCTCCCGTGTCGTGGTGATCCGTGCCGTGACGGCGGAGACGGCCTCCGTCCAGCGGGAGCGGAAGTCGGTCGTCCGGTCCGCGGACCATCGGGGTTCGTAGGTCGTGCTGGGCTCCCACGCGTCGACCGCGTCCTCAAGCGACAGCGACGGGTCGAGCGAGACGCGGGCCAGTGCCACCGCGCCCAGCGGCGTCGCGTGCTCGGACGGGTAGACCTCGATCCTGACCCGCGTCAGGTCGGCGACCGCCTGCATGAGGACCCGGCTGCGGGTGAGGCCGCCGTCGACGCGCAGCGTGCTCAGCGGCTGCCCGAGGTCGGCGGCGACCAGGTCGGCGAGCTCGGCGACCTGCGCCGCGATGCCCTCGAGTACGGCCAGCACCAGGTGCCCCTTGCCGGTCGACAGCGTCATCCCGGTGAACGCGGCCCTGGCGTCCGGCCGCCACCACGGGGCGGCCAGGCCCGCCAGCGCCGGGACGCACAGCACCCCCTCGTTGTCGTCCGCCGAGACGGTGTCGAGGTCGGCGGCGGTGCGGATGAGGCCCAGGCTCTGCATCCACCGTACGGCCGAGGCCGCCGTGTAGACCTGGCCGTCGAGGCAGTAGGAGGTCTCCCCCCTGACCCGCCAGGCGACGGAGGCCGCCAGACCGGCCGTCGAGCGCGCGGCGGAGGTGCCGGTGTTGGCCAGCAGGAACGCGCCGGTGCCGAACGTGCACTTCGCCTCGCCCGCCTTCAGGCAGTTCTCGGCGAGCAGCGCCGCCTGCTGGTCGACCACCAGCCCGGCGACGGGGACGTCCCCGCCGAACGCGGAGGTGCGGCCGACCACCTCGTCGCACGCGACGACGCGCGGCAGCCGTTCCTCGCCGAGCCCGAACAGCTCGAGCAGCCCGGCATCCCATTCGGCGTCGTCGAGCCGGGTGACCAGCGACCGGCTGGCCGTCGAGACGTCGGTGACGAACTCCCCGGTCAGGTGGTGCACGATCCACGCGTCGGAGGTGGTGACCACGCCCTCGCCGGTCACGTTCCTGCGCAGCCAGGCCATCTTGGGCGCGGAGAAGTACGGATCCAGGACCAGGCCGGTGGTCCGCGCGATCCGGTCCCTCTGCCCTTCGAGCTCCGTACAGATCCCCTCGGACCGGCGGTCCTGCCACACGATGGCGGGGGAGAGGGGCTCACCCGTGCCGGGGTCCCACGCCAGCACGGTCTCCCCCTGGTTGGCCAGCGTGACGGCGTCGATCGGCACCCCGGCCTGTGCGACGGCCTGCCGTCCCGCGTCCAGGACCGAGTCGAGCAGTTCTTTCGGGTCCTGCTCGACGCCGCCTCCGGGCAGGTAGGCGGGGCGCACCGGTAGCTCGGCGAGGCCGAGCACCTTGCCCGAGCCGTCGACGACGACCGCCTTCGTGCCCGAGGTTCCCTGGTCGATCGCCAGTACCGTGGTCATCGTTCGTGCCCCCGATCCGTGTTCTGGACGGTTTCGTGCCCGGCGGCGGCGTCGGCGTCCAGTTCAGCGTCGATGGAGTGCATGTCCGGCATCGCCAGGCTCTTGGCCCCGCCCCGCGCGACCAGGAGATACGCCAGGTACGCCGCCCCCAGCACCAGCATGATCAGCACGTAGGCCCACGGATCGGCGAACGAGGCGTCGCGGAACAGCAGCAGCTCGAACACCAGCCAGACCACCGCGACCACGATCACCGGGATCTCCCACCTGCCCAGGTCGAACCCCTTGCTCGGCGGCAGCGACTTCCTCTTGACCACGTACAGGGCGACGGTCGCGGCGTAGATGATCGCCGGAAGCAGGGTCGCGGCGGCGAACAGCCCGAACAGGGCGTCGGTCCGGGTGGAGAAGATCGCCAGGATCAGCTCGCCGATGACGAGCATGAACACGGTTGCGTTCAGCGGCGTGCCGAACCTCGGCGAGATCTTCCGCAGGGCCTGCCAGCCGGGGAAACGCTCGTCACGGGACATCGCCCACACCAGGCGCACCCCGGTCATGAGGATCACCATGCCGCAGGCGAAGATCGCGATGACCACCAGCACCAGCAGCGCCGTACCCACGACGGGACCGAGGACCCGGGTGATCACGTCCGCGATCGGCGTCGCCGACTTCGCCAGCTCGACCGGGTCACCCGCCAGCAGGGTGACGGCGATGAGGAACAGGAACCCCAGCACACCGGAGGCGAGGACCGCCTGCCACATCGCGCGGGGCACGACGCGGGCCGGGTCCTTCGTCTCCTCGGCGAGGTTGGCCGCGGACTCGAAGCCGACGATCGTGAACGCGCCGAGCAGGAAGCCCAGCATCCACGGGCCCGCCGAGGTGAGCGTGCCGAAGCTGAGATAGCCCTCGGCCGGGATGGCGCCGGTGCTGAACAGGTTCGCGAAGTTGACCTCCTTCGCGACGAACCCCACGCCCAGGAGAAGGAGGACCAGGGCGATCATGCCGATGAGCTCGGCGGAGACGGCGAAGTTGTTGACCCGCTCGGTCCACTTCGTCGACAACCCCACCAGGAAGGCCTGGGCCAGGATGACCACCCCGGTGATCGCCCACGCGTTCATCGCCGTTCCCTCGTACTTCAGCAGCACGGGCAGCACGGTCGAGGCGATGGTGTAGTCGACCGCGACCACCACGATCGCCAGGAACGTGAACGAGATCCAGCCGATGATCCAGCCGAGGAGCGGGTTGGCCAAGCGGGAGGTCCACTGGTAGGAGTAGCCGGTCACCGGGATGCGCGCGGCCAGCGAGCCGAAGATGAACGCGACGGCGAGCTGGCCGACGATCACGATGGGCCAGGTCCAGATGCCGGCGGGTCCCGAACTCTTCAGCACCGAGCCGTAGGTGGTGAAGATGCCGGTGGCGATCGAGACGAAGGCGAACGCGACCGCGAACGACGCGAAGCGGCCGGTGCCACGCTTCATCGCCTGCTTGTAGCCGAACTCCTCGACGTTCGAGCTGGTCTGATTGTCCTGCTCTGGTGGTGAATACTGGGGCATGGAACCCACTCCTGTGTTTCCTGTCAGATGGCGCATTGGCTGGGAGTCCGAGCCGGGTGGCGTTGCCGCGCCGCCCGGCTCCTCGAATCCTCGAAAACCCTCGGGAGTCCCCGGAGACCTTCGGTGGTCTTCGGTGACCTTCGGCGGTCCTCGGGGATCTTCGGTGGTCCTCGGTGACCTTCAGTGGATTTCGGTGACCTTCGGCGGTCCTCGGAGATCTTCGGTGGTCTTCGCCGACCTTCGGCGGGTTTCAGGACCTTCACGACAGAACGATCACCCCGCCTCCACGTGTGACGGCGTCCTGGATGCCCGACGGCGGCTCGGCCTCCGTGATGAGCCCCGCGAACTCGTCCATGCCCGCGACACGGTGGCGGGCGATCCTGCCGAACTTGCTCGAGTCGGCCAGCACGTAGGAGCGGGCCGCGTTCCTGAGGATCGTCCTGCGTGTGGCGATCTCGTCCAGGTAGTAGTCGGTCAGACCGGCGGTGGCGTCGACGCCCCCCGAGCCGAGGAAGGCGATGTCGGGGTTCAGGTCCGCGAAGAAGGCCTGCGCGAGCGAGTTCGACAGCGCGAGATCCCCTCCCCTCAGTCTGCCCCCGCAGACAAGGATCTCGACACCGGGCCGCTCGGAGAGTTCGGCGGCGACCAGGAGGGAGCACGTGGCCACGGTTCCCGAGAAGTCCAGCGGCAGGGCGCGGGCCACGTCGACGGCGGTGGTCCCCACGTCGATCACGATCGTCTGGCCCGGGTGCGCGAGCGCCGCCGCCGCGCGGCCGATGCGCCTCTTCGCCTCCGCGGCGGTCCCGGTCCGCTCGGTGAACGGGGCCTCCTCCCCGGACGCCTGCCCGAGCGCGATCGTCGCGCCCCCGTGCACGCGCGCCAGCCTCCCCCGGCGCTCGAGCAGCACGAGGTCACGGCGGATCGTCTCCGCGGAAACCCCGAGCTCGCGGGCCAGCTCGTCCGTGCTGACCACCCGCGAGGCCCGCAGCGCCTCCCCGATCCGCGAGTGCCGCTCAGCGGGCAGCATGCGTGCCCACTTCTGTGGAATTCTGTGCTTCCATGAGGGGAATTATGGTTCGCTGTGGTTTATTGGTCAATGACCGTTTTCGAGAGAAGCGGACTTTTTGCCGAAACCTTCCCCGACGCCGTGTGCCCTGCGACAGAGGGGACGCACGTGACCGAGGCGGTGAAGGCGACCTGACACCTCTGCCGTGTTCGAGGTGTCGATGCGGTGAGCGGTGTCGATGGGCGGCCATCCCGGAGACCGGTGCGGCGACGGCACACCTCTGCCGTGTTCGTGGTTGTCCGGGGGCGCCGGTACGGCGAGTGGTGGAACGGGCCGGGCCGGGCCGGCGCCGGTGAACGGCGTTCGACCCGGCGACGTTCGTGGTCATGGCCCCGGATACCGATGACGGCGTCGTTCAGGTCAGAACCGGGATATCAGGCGAAGCGGAAAGCCGAGAAGAACGTCTCGATGTTCGCGCCCGCTTCCGTGTGGAAGGTCGAGAAGAACGTCTCGATGTTCGCGCCCGCTTCCGTCCATCTCCCCGGAAGAGGCGAGAACCGGAACACTCCGGCGCCACCGAAGTTCCCTGCCCCGCCCTCACGTTCGGGCGGGCGGTCCGGTCATTTCTTCCACACGGTGATGTCGACCGGGACGCCTTCCTCTCCCGCCTCCTGCGCGATCCTTACGAATGCCACGTTGTCGACGTTCGTCCACATGCAGAAGGCCGTTCCCGGTGCCGCGTGGCCGAATACGTGCCCGACCGGCCAGCCCTTCCGCAGGGCCTCCTCGCACTGAGCGAGGGAAGGTGCGTTCCGCGCGGACCAGGAGGCGGAGACGAGAGACGGGCCCACCATGATCCCCCGGCCGGGGCGCATTTCGTACAGCAGGTCCTCCCAACTGGGATCCGGAGGGGTGTGGTCCAGATCGAGACCGCTCTTGGTCAGCAGCCGTGAGCCCTGGTACTGCGCGCTCGGATCCCTTGGGATCTCGGGCAGGGACACCGTGGGGGCCGGGGTCGCCGGATTCCCGGTGACCGAGGGAGCGGCGGCGGAAGAGGTCTCCGCGGAAGACGCCGGCGTGGTCGCCGCCGAACCGGTTCCGACGTCCTTGCCGGACTGTGGCCCGATCACGACCGCCACCACCCCGATGACGGCGGCGATGATCGCCCCGCCCGCGCCGATCAACGCCGCGGTGACGGCCGTCCTGTGCCCGGCATCCTTGTCATTCGCATTTGTCTTCGTATTTGTCTGGTTCTGGGATCCATCACCGTCCGCCACGGTCGGATGTCCTTTCCAAACCTGAGCAGCCTCGGCGTACGGCCGGCGGTTTCCACTCGTGCCGCAGGACTCGCCGGACCTAGGAACAAGGGATCGAGGGTGACTTTAATGCGGCCGGAAGCCGGGCGGTATGGAGATTCCAGCGTCAAAGCGAAGCTGACAAGATGTGAGGCCGGAACGTTCCGCATTCGTTGTGTCAGGTTTTCACTGACTCGTCAACGTCCGAACGTGCGAGGTAGGGACGAAGTTCCGCGCGTAACCCGATGACCGCCCCAGGGCCGTGAGGTCAGTATCCGCTGGCGGGATCGATGAGCCCCTCCAGAGGATGACCCGCCCGCAGGTTGCGCACGTTCCGCTCGACCCGCTCGCAGAGCATCCGCGTGACGTACTCCGCCGAGTCCGCGCAGTGCGAGGTGATGAGAACCCTCGGGTCGTCCCACAGCGGATGCCCCTCGGGCAGCGGCTCCGGATCCGTCACGTCCAGCCCGGCCGCGGAGATCCGGTTCTGCCGCAGGGCCTCGACAAGGGCGTCCGTATCGATGTGCGCGCCGCGCGCGACGTTGACCACCACGGCGTGCGTGGGCAGCAGCGCCAGCTCGGCGGCGCCGACGACATGCCTCGTCTCCGGCGTCAGGGCGAGCGCCAGCACCAGCACGTCGGTCCCGGGCAGTACGGCGTGCAGCGCCGCGGGCGGCAGCGTCTCCTCAACTCCCTCCACCTTCTCAGGGCGACGCCGGATCACCGTCACCCGGCACTCGAACGGCCGCAGCAGCCGTACCAGCTCGGTGGCGATGCCGCCCCCGCCGAGGATCGTCACCCGCAGCCCGTGCAACGACCGGGGATCCACCGAGCACCACCTGGGCGTCCGCGCCTGCAGTGAGACACTCCGAAGACAGGCCAGCGTCAGCATCAGCGCGTGCTCGCTCACCTGCCCGGCGAACGACCCCTTGGCGCAGGTGAAGGTCACCGGCCGCCGGAACACCCCCGACGGTGCGAACCTCTCGACCCCCGCCCACGGAAACTGCACCCACCCGACCCCGGGATGGCCGTCCAGCGCCGCCCCGAGCAACTCCGGCTCCCCGGGCACCAGCCACACCAGCCCGTTGGCCTCCCCCAACGGCACGTTCACCCCACCACCCCGCGATACGGCCTTCATGATCTCGGAGCTCAGATGGTCCTGTTCAGGCGAGTTGGGCCGCCCATCGGCCGCCACTTCCTTCACAAACGGGGCAACTGCAACACCGACTTCCATGTCTGTCATTCTGCCGCAGCGCGGTCACTACGGCTGGCTGGGCGTGGCTTGAGAGTCTCGAAGATCGAAGCTTCCCTTGAGTTCTTGGACAAGCCGACTCTCTGTGATGAGACTGGCAAGCTCATCAGCGTGGCGTTAACTGAGCAGATGTGTATACCTCTGGGTAATTGTGACGTAAATAAGCAACGGTCAATCGCGAGGCTCGATGATACTTCTTTACTGACATGAAAGTTTTATTGGTAAGTCGACGGTGCGGGTCCGCTGGTTCGCGATGTTTGAAACGGGATGAGCTTATCCTTGATAATCGTTATTTTCTGGATAATTAGGTGACTGGATGAACAGCTGTAAGGTTTCCCGAAAGGAGTCCTATGTAGGAAGGCCGCTCCGGTAGCTGTGTGCTCGGTGCCACGCGAAATATTTCTCTCTGGTGGCGTTCCACCAGGTGGTGGTACGCCCCTTCAGGTAGAGATGTATGTGCTCCCTGATGCTAGGTCCGTTGAGTGCAGCATTGCTGATCAAAATCTCTCCGAATGGCCCTACCGTGACGTATCCGTGCTCATAAAGAGCGTCGCAACCGAGGATGCAGTTGAGCATGGCCACGTTCGCTAAATCTCTCCGCTCTTGATCGGAGCACGCGGAGCGCTTTTTGATGTGGGCGGCCACCAGTAGGCGTCGCTCGAAAGTCCGTCCGCAGAGTGCGCATACCCCGCTGGTTCCGGGCAAAAGAATGCGCTTCAGCTTTGCCTGTTCACGACGGCTGGCTCGAGAAACCTCCCGCTCGAGTTCGCCGCTGAAGGGTATGATTTCCGATGCTGAATCCATGGTTGTAGGAGAAGTTGGCACGTCTCCGATATCTATCTGGGCAAGGTCGATGAGATTCTCTGCGTCCTCTCCTTCCGCGATATATGGGTTCTGTATGAAGAAGTTTGGCCCAATGGCGGCCACGCAGTTCCGTACCTCTGTTATTGGAATATCGCAGCCCTTTAGGTCATCGAGGGCATACATGTATTCCCAGGTTTTTCCGTCATCATCGGTACCCCAGAGTTGGAGGGCGAGTGCCGGGTTATGGAAGGTGTGTGTGACTAGTCCCCCGAGATATAGTCGCTTCTGACCATAGAAGAAAACATAGTCGCCAGGCTGTAGTTTTTTGTATTTGCCGACGTTTACGTTCTTCTTTCCTGGCGTTACGCCCCACATCGGCGCGGTATCTGAGGGGTAGAGGGGACGCAGCACGTCTAGATCCGAACCAAGGAGGTGGCTGTAGGTAGTCAGATTGACAGGCCGCTGGATGGTGTCCTCGTAGTGGCGGCGGACAGAGGGCTTAGCTAAACTGGCCGGCTGCATCATGACTCGCATGCATCCTACTTTCTGGGCATAAAAAGGTCACATGGGGCGAAGTCGTAGAAGGGGTTCTAGTCTGGATGATTGCATGAAAGTGTGCAAATTATCTTTATGGGTGCAGGTGCTTCTGGCAAGTCATGGGGAAGGTTGACCTCTGCGGGTCTCAGTACTCGAGCCGAGCTTGGTGATCTTTGATGGGTTTCCACTGCAAGTGGGCTCGTCAAGCACGTGCCTGGTGCTGTAACCAGCGGACCGTCTCGTCGTTGATAGTTCTTCGAGGGTCTCCCAGACCATCGTGGTCGACGAGGTCCATGTGTTTGCGGGTGACGGCCAGGGCTGGTGGTGCCTGTTGGCTGTACTCGAGTGGCTCACCCACCTGATCGGCAAGCTGGCCAGCGTTTTGGTCTGTCAGCGACCGTCGGCAATGGCCGCGTTATCCGCCCGGTTGTAGGGGTGGGGAAAGGGGGATCAAGGAAGATCGTGGCACCCGAGGCGCCGCTTCAGCGAACGACGTTTTCTCGGTCACCTACTCCTTGAGTGAGAACGCCGTCGACACTGTCCACCCGGCGGGACCATCATCACTCGGGACTTTATGACGGGCGACGTTCGCTGGTGAACCTTGTGAGGGCTTCCGGATCAACACCACGCTCGTCACGACACTGGAGGGCGTCGCGGTGCCTGGCCAGCGTGTCGACGAGGCGTTCGGCAGGCTGCGGAGCAACTTCACGCCGGAGATATGGAAAGTCGGGACCGTCGACGTCGCCGACCGGTTCTGCCTTTCCGAGGTGGACGAGAAGGCGCTGCACGGCCTGAAGTTCAGCGCCGCCCTCCCCGAACGCCTTGCCGTCGCCACCCTGGCCACCCGCCTGGCCGACCTCGACGGCGCCGCCGCCGTACTCGGCGAACCGGTCCGCTGGTCGATCAGGTGACGGGAGCGGGCGGCGACGTGTCCGCCGGAATCCGCTCACTTGATGCGATCAACTCGCCGAGGAACTCCCGGGTGGCGTCGTCGACGGCGTAGACGACGACTCCCTTCAGCGCCCTCGTCAGCAGTACCTTGTAGGTGTTGCGGATCAGCATGTTGAACTTCGGGTCGTCGACCGACCGCGCGCTCACCTTCGGATCGCAGCTTCCGGCCCTGTTGGGCACGAGACGTCCGCCACGGGCCACAAGGTCGGGTCCAATGATGACCCCGGCCCAGTCGAACTCGAAGCCCTGGGCGGTGTAGACGCATCCGATCTGGTCGAAACCGCCGTCCGCCAGAGCCCAGTAGGGCTGGGCAGGAGCGCTGCCGATGTCCTGGAGGCCCTTCACGTTCCATGGGCGCTCCCACCCGTTGATCCGGACGTCGGGAACGAGAGCCCCTTCGACAGGGTCGCTCCACGGCCAGCAGAAGCCGGCGGAGATCCGGGCGGTGTGGCCCATGCGCATTTTCTCGCGGAGGAACGACTCCATCGACTCCGGAGTTTCGGCCAGCCTGACCTCGAAGCGTTCGTCTCCGGGCCACTTCGCGGGCGTGCGCGGCGGGGCGTTCGGAGGCAGTCCGAGCAGGTCGAGGACCCACTGGTCGTACCGTGCGCTGCCGCCGTACCGGAACTGTTCGGACAGGTGGACATGGGTGAACCCGAGCCCCTTTGCCAAGGCGTAGTTGTGGATCATGGCGAGGCTGCCGATCTCGCCGGGTCTGATCACCTGGTGCTCGTCGAGCAGGAAAACCGGCACATAGGCCGCGTTCACCAGTTCCTCGATCTGGGGGCGGCCGGTCTCGAGGTGTTTGAGCGAGGGATCCGCTGTGGATGTCTCGCGGAGGCGATGAGCCTCGTCACAGATGAGGGCGATCTGCCTTGGCCCCCTGTCCTCGACGAAGCTGTTGAAGTACTGGAAGAGGTGCTGCGGCTGGGAGTGGTCCTTACCGGCGTATCTCTGCAGGCTCATGGTGAACGCCTGGGAACCGGTGGCGATCGACGCCTGGACTCCTCGGGCGCCGAGATCGCTGAGCAACTGTACGGCGACGGCGCTCTTCCCGCTGCCGGGGCCACCGGTGACCGCGACGATCCGCTGTAGCTTCGCCCTGCGAGCCTCCTCGACCGCGTCCATCACCTGGTTGTAGGCGACCTGCTGCTCCTTGCTCAGTGTGAAGTGATGGCGTTGCCGCATGACGTCGGCCGCGTGGAGCATCAGAGGAACGGTGGGACCCTCGACACCTCCCAGCAGGCGGTCTGCGGCGTCGCGCCCGGAATGCGGGGAGAATCGGCCGGTGAGGTACTCGAGAAACGCGCCTCGCGTCGTCTGGGTGAAGATCCTGGTGTGCTCGTCCACGGCGAGAGGGAGGAGGCCGACGACAGAATGGCTCTCCGCGTTGTGCAGGTAGGCGACTCCGCCGACGCGCGTCGGGTCTCCCCCGAGGTGTCCGGCGAGGGCGATCAGTTGGTCACAGTAGTCTCTGACCTGGATGAGCGGATGTTTGGGGTTCGTCTGCGTCCGCGGTACGCGCACACGGCCGGGATCGTCGTCACAGAGAGTCGCGCGACTCCACCGCTTCAGCTCCACCGCCAGATAGGTGTCACGGCCCGTGTGGTCCACACCCGCGAGGACGACATCGGCGCGGCTGAGTTTGAGAAATCGAACCTCGATGAGCACCTCGACCTTGCCGAGCCCTGCCTCGACCAGGTCTTTCGCGAGCACGGGAAGGCTGTGTTTCCAGGACGCCGGTTCCGACCTGGCTCCTCCCAGCTGATCCTTCAGCTGGTTCGTGATCAGCTCTATCGGGGAGTTGAACAGGCTTTCCGCGGATGTGCGGTATCCCACCTTCACGAATGTGTCCCCCGGTAGCGGAAAGGTTCACGGGGGAAGCGATTGTGTCTGCTTTGGTCAAGTCGACTAGAGCTTACCGAACCCCGTTTCATTGAAACGGAGCATATCGCACCATGGAATGGTATGTGTAATTGTGGCCTGCTGCTTTATGTGTGAGAGATATGTCCCATTAGTTCTCTCAAAAAGAGCTGCGTCTCCTGGTCGGTCGAGAAAAGGGCGGTGCCGACCATTCCACGGGTGAGTAGAACCTTGTAGGTGTTCCTGATCAGCCGGTCGGCCTGTTCGTCGGCGGTGCTTCGGGTGAGAGCGGGGTCCTTGCTGGCCTTTCGGACTGTGACCAGCCTGCCGTCGCGGTAGACGAGGTCCGGGCCGATGATCACGCCGTTCCAGTCGTACTCGAAGCCCTGGGCGGTGTAGACGCAGCCGACCTGTTCGAAGCCGCCGTCCTGGGTCGCCCACAGGGAGCTCGCGGGGGCTTCACCTACGGCCCTTTCACTCTTGACGTTCCACGGGCGGGACCAGTCGCCGATCTGGACATCGTGGACGAGCGTGTCGTCCTGGAGGGGGTTGCTCCACGGCCAGCAGTAGCCGGCCGTCATCCGGGCGGAGTATCCCTCGTCCAGCTTCGCGCGCAGCAGGGTTTCGAGCTCCTGGGGCGACTCGGCCGGTGAGACCTCGAAGTGGTCGTCTCCGTGCCACAGTGCCGGGCCTCCGGGCAGCAGGCCGAGAAGCCGCAGCACCCACTCCTCGTACGCGCGGCTTCCTCCGCAGCGGAACTGTCCGTCGAGGGAGACCTCGTGGACCCGGAAACCGCGGGCCTCCGCGTGGCTCCTGATCTCGGAGACGGTGCCCATCTCGCCGGGCCGTACGACCTGGTGCTCGTCCAGCAGGAAGACGGGAACCCGCGCGGCGTCGATCAGCTCGTCGACCTGGCGGCGGTCACTGCGCAGGCGGGCGGGGGTGTAGCGGTTCTGCGACGTCTCCCGGATGCGGTGGGCCTCGTCGCAGATGAGGACGTCGAGACCGTTGCGTTCGGCGGTCATGAAGCTGTTGAAGTACTTGAAGAGATTCTTCACCTTCGAGGAGCCCTTGCCCGGGACACGGCGCAGCGTCTCGGTGAAGGAACGGGAGCCCGTGGCATGCATGACGGGGCGGCCCTGCCGGGACAGCTCGCCCAGCAGGGACAGCGCGATGACGCTCTTTCCGCTTCCCGGGCCGCCGCTGACGATGACGACCTCCTTCGAGTCGGCTCCGCGTGCCCTGCCGACGGAGTTCAGCACGATCTCGTACGCCAGTCGCTGTTCCGCGAGAAGGACGAACTGCTCGCGGTCCCTGATCTCCTGGGCGGCGAGCTTGAGGAGCTGCTTCGAGGGACGGACCGCGCTGTTGAGCAGCCGGTCAGCCGCGTCAGCGCCCGGCAGGGGAGCGAACTGCTCACGGAGGTAGTCGAGGAAGGCGCCGCGGCGGCTCTTGGTGAACAGGCGGGTCCGCTCGCTGTGCACTCCCGCGTAGAGGTCCTGGATGTCCAGGTCGGCCGCGTTGTGCAGATAGGCCACGCCTCTAATCGCGTCGTCATGGCCTTCGACGGCCCCGACGAAGTCGCTGATGTAGTCGCAGTAGTCCTCGACCTGGAGCGCGGGGTGCAATTTGGGTCCGCCTGCCATGCCTTCGACGAGGACGAGCCTGGGATTGTCCTCGAACGGCTCCGCCCGGCTCCACTGCTTCAGCTCGACCACCACGTAGGCGTCGCCCGCCGTACGACGGTCAACTCCCGCGAGCACGACGTCGGCGCGCTTGCTGGTCAGCGGAAGCTGGTATTCGACCAGCATCTCGACGGCGCCCAGCCCGGCGTCGACCAGGTCGCGGGCGAGGAGGGGAAGGCTGCGATCCCAGGATCTGCGTTCGGCAGGGGAGGGATTGACGCGCACTGTCCTTCTGAGGTGCTCGGCGATGGCCTCGCTGAGCCGTTTCTCGGGGACCGAATCGTCGGTCGCCAGCTTGGCCAGACTTTCGGCGGAATGCCGAAATGCCGTCACGGACCTACCCCCAGGCAGCACGAGAGACTCGTGCGGTATGGGGGCGTGTCCGTGATCAGCCGATCAGCGAAAGCCCGTCGGGCCGCATCAATATGCCAGGAACATTACCGCGATCATCCGACAAAATCAGACGAGCGGTGGGGCCTTCCTGGCCGATCCGCGGGAGGTCTTCACGGGGAAGCGTTCGTCGTTCTCGTCGATCTTGGCGTGGGTCGCCTCGACGAGGTCGACCTCCAGCACGTCGGCGAGGCGGACCAGGTAGGTCATGACGTCCGCCATCTCCGACCTGAGGCGTTTGGCGGCGGCCTCGTCGTCCATGACCGTCGCCGCCTCCTCGGGGGTCAGCCACTGCAGCTCGGCGAGCAGTTCGCCGACCTCTCCTGCCAGAGCCATGGCCAGGTTCTTCGGTGTGTGGAACCGTTCCCAGTCCCTGTCCTGCGCGAACCGCCGCAACCGGTCGGTCAGGTCCTCAAGCCCCGTCATGCGAGCACGCTACAGGGAAGCGGGCCGGGCGACGTTCTGATCCCGAACGGGAAGGGACACGCCATGGTCGGTGCCGATGTCTGACGTCGAGGGGCGGCGGGAAGGGGGCCAGGGATTCGTGCCCTCGCTTCGCGGATGGCGTGCCTGACGTCGACGGCTTCTGTCATCGCCGTTCCGGTGTTCCCGGGGTGAGCAGTCCGCGGTTGAACGCGACGGCGACGGCGGCGGCGCGGTCGCCGACGCCGAGCTTGGCGTAGATGTTCAGCAGGTGGGTCTTGACCGTGGCCTCGGTGATGAACAGCCTGGCCGCGGTTTCCCGGTTGGTGTTCCCGGCCGCGACCAGTTCGAGAACCTCGAGCTCTCGCCGGCTGAGCGGTCCCGCGCTGAGGGAACGGACCCGGTTCATCAGTGTGGCCGCGACCGACGGCGACAGTACGGCCTCGCCCCCGGCCGCCGCCCGGACCGCGCGCAGGAGCTCGGCGCGGGGAGCGTCCTTGAGCAGGTAGCCGGTGGCGCCCGCCTCGATCGCCGACAGCACGTGGTTGTCGGTGTCGTAGGTGGTCAGCACCAGCACACGTGCGGCGACACCTCGCCTCACCAGCTCGGTTATCGCGGTCACGCCGTCCATACCGGGCATCCGCAGGTCCATCAGGATCACATCCGGCCGCAGCTCCTGGGCGAGCCGGACCGCCTCGGCGCCGTCGGCGGCCTCGCCGAGCACCTCGAACCCAGGGTCGCGCGCGAACATGCTGCTGAGGCCGTCCCGGACAACGGGGTGATCATCGACGATCAGCAGCCTGATCGGCGTGTCGGCGTTGCCCCCTTGGCCCCCTTGGCCGCCCTGGCCGACGGTCTCCGGGGCGGTTTCCGGGCGGCTCACGCGCGGTCCTTCGCGGGCGCGGCCGGGACGCAGGCCGAGATCCCCGTGCCGAGGCCCGGTTCCGATTCGATCTGCAGTGTTCCCGACAGGCCCTCGATCCGCTGCCGCATCGCGACAAGACCGAAGCCGCCACCGTTCGGGGCGGTGGTACCGCTCCCGGTGATGTCGCCATCGCCTGGGGCGGTGGTGCTTCCGGTGACGCCGTCACCGAGCCGGGCCGGATCGAAGCCCGTGCCGTCGTCGCGCACGTCCAAGGCGACCTCGTGTTCCATGTACGACAGTGTCACCCCGACCCTGGTCGCCTGGGCGTGCTTGGCCACGTTGGCCAGTGCTTCCTGCGCGGTTCGCAGCAGCACGACCTCGGTTTCCGGCCGGATCGGCCGTGCCGTACCGGTCGTCGTGACCTGGACCGGGATGCCGCGCAGGGCCGACCAGCGCTCGGCGACAGCGGCCAGGGCCTCGCCAAGTCGTGCTGTCCGCAGGGGCTCCGGCCGCAGTGCGTGCACCGATCGCCGTGCCTCGGACAGGCTCTCCCTGGCCAGCCTGGTCGCGGCCGTGACATGTCTTCGCCACTCCGGCGGGTCGTCGCGGGCATGCTCGGCCGCGTGCAGCTGGGTGATGATCCCGGTGAGTCCCTGCGCCAGGGTGTCGTGAATCTCCCGTGCCATCCGCTGCCGCTCGTCGTGAATGCCCGCCTCCCTCGCCTGGGCCAGCAGCCGCTCGTGCAGGCCCGCGTTCTCCGCCAGCGTCGCCTCCAGCCTGCGGTTCGCCTCGCGTGCCTCTTCGAGGGCCTGCCCGCGCTGCTCGTCCTGCTCGGCACTACGCCGGGCGAACCAGGCGTAGCCACACATGGAGAGCACGTTCACGGCCAGGATGGCACCGTAGATCATCAGACCGGTGACCGTGGTCTTCTCCACGGCGTAGGCCTGCGCGGTACCCGAAACGACCGCCACCGCGGCGACGCCGGGCAGCCGCCACGGCCAGCGCAGGAGCCTGAACGCGTAGACGTATCCGGCGGGCGTGAAGATCCCGAACCAGGGGGCCCTGAGCACCAGGACCGCCATGATCAGGATCAGCCCGGTGAAGAACGTCGCCATCATCGGCGGGTGCTCCCGCCAGGCGGGATGCAATGTGAAGATCCACAGCATCCACGCCGCGGCCAGCGCGCACAGGGCCAGGTCGATGAGCAGGGAGTCCCTCGCCGACCACTCGCCGATCACCGTGACGACGCTCAGGACCGCCAGCAACAGGTACGGTCCGACGGTCACCGGTGCCGACCACCGTCGCTCCCGCGCGTCCGGCCGGGAGTACGGCGTCGAACCGTCCATCTGCGTCCTCCTCGCCGGTACCCGCCCCCGGCGAAACAATCTAGCCGCGGCCTGTTCGAGCGGCACCACCTGTGCGTGGGAGCGGCGACGGAGCAAAGTGGGGGAGTGCGAACGCCGTGAGGACCGAGGATCGCCGCGGGCGCGGGTGCGCTGATCCGCCGGTGCGCCGGTCCACTCGTCTCCCGGTGCGCCGGTCTACTTGGCGGTGAACAGCGAGCGCAGGTGCCTGCCGTTGACGATCACGACGACACCGATCAGGACGAGTCCGCAGACGGCCTGTTCGATCCGCATCCACACCGGCAGGAAACCGGGCAACGAGATGAGGACCGCGACGGCCACCACCATGATGGCCGAGGCGAGCCGCAGCCGGAGGTAGGAGCGGCGGCGGCCTCGGGCCGTACCGACGACGAAGCCGAGCATCACCACGGAGGTGACGGCGACGATCCCGCCGCGGACCCAGACCGCGTCGTTCACCAGCGCGGGGTTGTCGCGCAGCAGGTAGACGGCCACGAGGGTGAGCGCACTGATGAGGACGTAGCCGCCGACGAGCAGCCTCATGCCGCGGAACGCCGTCAGACTGCGCGGATGCTTCAGGGCTTCATCGGATATCACGCTGAGACGCGGAGTCCGGGCGTTCATGATGCTCCTTCTCTTCCCTGTTCCTCATGCCGACGTCGCTTCTCGGACCGACAGGTGTTCCGGGCCATCACTTCTCGGGCCGGCGAGTGTTCCGGGCCTGTCGCTTCTCGGGCCGACCGGTGTTTCAGGGCTTGCGCGCGGACGCCGCCCCCGCTCACCTCCGGCGTGTACTCGCCCTTCCGGCCTTTCGCGGACCCGATGTCCTCAGCGTCGCAACACCGGCCCCGGGCGCACATCGGCCGATCTCATGGATCGGTGGCTGAACCGCCGGATCGGTTGTTCGGCTGAGCCGATCCACCGTTCGGCTGACCGCCAGGCCCTGTCCGGGCTGTCGCCGTGGCGGGGGATGTCACGTGGCGGCGTCCCGAGGAGCCGTGCGTCCGGGGCCAGGGCACTCGCCACGCTGTGCGTCCGGGGTTACGGCGCTTGCTACGCCGTGCGTCCGGGGTTACGGCGCTTGCCACGTGGAGGAAGCCCGCTTCTGCCGGTTTCTCCGATCCCGGGGAAGCTCTTCCTCCACAGGGCGGACGAGGAATCGGAGGTGCCCTTCCCCGACCGCGCCGATCGGGTAGGTGAGGTTGGTCCGCCCACAGGAAGACGGGCTAGCGGACCAGGCCGAACAGCAGGGCGGTCCACATGGCGTCAGCCTCGGCGGTCGGCCAGTGGTCGCTCTCCTCGACCCAGGGGGTTCCCTCTGTCCGTTTCGTGCGGCGGATGAAGCGCAGGCCGTTCGTCTGGCACAGTTCGTAGAAGAGCGATCCGCAGTCGCACGTCCACCGGACGACCCTGACCTTCCCCTCCGAGGCTGGAGCGTTCCATTTCAGTGGCTCGCAATGGGAGCGTGGGGAGGCGACGTGAGGGCTCAGGCAACGGGGTGGGTAGTCCCACTGGATCATTGTCTTACCTTCCCACCAACTGGAACCAGACCACCCGGCCGCCGGGGATCTCCTGCCAGCCCCAGGCGGAGGAGAGCTCCTGGACCAGCCACAGGCCGCGTCCGCCAGGGCTGTCGGCGTCCACCTGGGAGCAGAGGCGTGGCTGGTGGTCGGCTGATCCGGCGTCGGTCACGTCGATGTGGAGCGTTCCATCATGGGTGGCGACGGACACTGTGATCCGTCCGCCGGGGCGGCCCGAGTGGGAGTGGCGTACGGCGTTGCTGACGAGTTCGGTGACGAGGAGGAGGGCGTCGTCGTCGCGGGCGTGGCCGACGGTGTCCAGCAGGTCGCGGACGTAGCGGCGCGCGACGGGGACGGAGGCGACCTCTCCCGGGAGGGCGACCTGTCCGAGCATCCCCAGTGCCTTCATGGTGTGATCCCCTTCCCGATCTTCTCGAAGGCAGTCCGAACGTGATCGACAACCTGGAGTCCCTGGTTGCGGCGTCGGCTCCAGGTGAACACCGAGACGCGGCCGGGGTGGGACGCGGTGCTCCTGAATCGTCCTGACGGCATGAAGATCTCCAGACTCGCCCGCCGCCTGGGGGGAAGCCTGACCGTGGAGTCGAACCCGAGATCGCTCAGCTCCCACGCCAGCTCCACGAGGTGGATTTTCCATCTGTGGTGATCACGCACTTCCGTCCTCCCTCAACCTCGCTGGGGTTCCTGGCTTGGACCGAACGCACCTTCATCACTCTCAATGAGTGATCCGTAACTATCCGTGCTCAGTCTGTATGACCCAGGAGCTCTCTGCAAGGAGAATCGAAATGAACATCGTGCATGTTGATGTGAGGTGGATTGGTGCGGCAGACTGCGACAGGTCGATTACGGAGAGGAGTGAAGTGGGTGCAGAGCGAGGTCCCTCGGTTCGCAGACGTCGTCTTGCGGCGGAGTTGCAGCGCCTCCGCAGAGAAGCCGGGCTGACTCGAGATCAAGTCGCTAAGCATGCCGGATGCTCGCCCGTCACCGTCACGCGGATCGAATCCGCTACGAGCGCTGCCACCGTCGCACTCGTGGCCATGATGCTCGATCTCTATGGCCTTACCGGTGAGCGCCGGGAGGCACTGCTTCAACTCGCGCGCGATGCACGCAAGCGCGGGTGGTGGTACAAGGTCTCTGAGGCGATCCCGGAGTGGGTGCAGAGCTACGTCGGTCTGGAAGAGGAGGCGGCGACCTTTCAGGAGTATCAGCCGGAGTTCATCCCCGGCCTGATTCAAGCCGAAGGCTATGCGCGAGCTGTGATGAGATCGGCGCCCGTGCTGCCTCCCGAGTCAGAGTTGGAACGCCGCCTCGCGATTCGCATGGAGCGGCAACAGCGAGTGCTTGAGCGGGCTCATCCGCCCGAGATGTGGTTCATCCTCAACGAAGCGGTCATCCGCCGTCCGGTCGGGGGAGCGGAGGCGGTGCGAGAGCAGCTTGAGCTGCTGATCCGGCTCTCTGAGCTGAACCACGTCACCCTGCAGATCTTGCCTTTCGCCGCTGGCGTCCACCCGGCGATGGATGGCGGATTCACGATTTTGAGCTTCCCGAAGCCAGCTGATCCTGACACCGTCTACGTGGAGTATTGGCAGGGAAGTGTCTATTTGGAGGATAGATCCGAAGTGGGGGCTTACGTCTTACTCTTCAACCACCTGCGGGCACGAGCTCTCGGCCCGGACCAGACTCGTAGCTTGATCGCGCAGGCTATACGGCAGATATGACTGGATGGAGCAGAGCAGCCATGATGGACTTTTCCTCCGTGATCTGGCGTAAGTCCAGCCGTAGCAACGCCAATGGCGGACAGTGCGTCGAAGTTGGCATCTGGCACAAGAGTTCTCTCAGCGGAAACGGTCAGGACTGTGTCGAGGCCGTCGACAGCCCCCAAGCCGAGATCAGAGCAGACACCGACCGTCTCTTCCTGGTCCGCGACTCCAAGGACTCCGACGGCCCGGTGCTGGCCTTCGCTCCTTCCGAGTGGGCCGATTTCCTCAGTGTCATCAAGGGCGGAGGTTTCGACGGCCTGATCGTACGCCCCAAGGCCTGACCTAATGCGGTGGCAAGGAAGGCGCGTCGGGCTGAAGACCGTTCCCCGACGCCGATTCGCCTCGCCCCACCGCTCGCCGTACGGGCGCCTGAATGATCCCAAACGAGGTGAGGGTGAGTGGTGATCCCGAACCTGGTGAGGACGGGTGCCGAGTACTCCTGGAGGACGGGTGCGGAAGACCCCTGGAGACGGTGAGGGGAAAGCACCGGGTGACGACGAGCACCAGGTGAGGACAGATACCGGGTGAGTTCGGATGCGGTGGGGCAAGCGGTTGTCGCGTGGGTGTGGCGAAGGCCATGATCCTTGTTGTCCGTCACGACGATCGGGCAGGCGGCGCCCGGTTCGCCGGTCCCACACGTCAGTGTCGGGCGGCGGAAGGTGAGACCTTCTCCGGGGCGGAACGGAGCTCCTCTTCGAGCGTGTCGAGGAGTGCCCTGGCGGCCTGGCGGAGCCGTACGCGGCGGGCGTTGAGATCCTCGGCGAACGTCCGGGCCTTCGGCCCCACCCACACCTTCTGGCCGGTGAACTGCCCGTGAGCGGGGTCGAGCGCGGCCTCCAGAATGGCGATCCGTGCCCTGACCTCAGCCAATGTCTGCTCCAACACCTGACGCCGTGGGTTGGGCACCAGGTCCGCCGAGCCAGGATTCATGTATCCCTCTTCGGATGCCGATACATCGGACGGATCTATTGGACATTATTGGATCTACAGCACATCGGCCAGCCCCGGAGGAATTTCATGGGACGTTCTGTACGGCTCGGCGTCGTGGTTTGCGCGGTGGCGTTGCTGGCGGTGTCCGGATGTGCTGACAGCGGCCCCACGGCGGCCGAGGCAGGGGAGACGCTCAAGTCACACATCACCGAGCTGATGAAGCAGCGCCACGCTTTGGACGTCCAAATCACGGATCCTGGTGGACGGGACATCCCCTGCGGCGAGGGCAAAGCCAAGCGAACATTCGCCGCTGTCGGTAGGGATGCGGCAACAGATCGTGAGGCTGACAGCCTCAATACTCTTCTTCTGGGTACCCTTTCCGGAGTAGCCACTTATCGCATTGTCGAAGACCGGGGGAACGCGCCCATCAAGCTTGCCAGCAACGACTACAAGACAAAGATAGTTTTGGAGTCGCCGGGTAATGGACATTATGCGGTCAAGGGGGAAACAGAGTGCCTGTCGGCCTCATGATCTAACTGTCGAAGGCCAGAGCGCGTTCCTGACCACGTCCTTTGCCACCCTCGAACCACCCCGCTGTGTCAGCGGACAGCTTTCCGGGTGCGAGTTCGTCCTTGCCGCCCATGCCATTGGTGGTTGCCCACTTCTCGAAGGCCTCAAGTCCCCGGTTGCCCTCCTTGATCAGCTCGGAGAACGGTTTGAGGTTGCCCTTGGCGTCGGCGATGGGGACGTCGAAGGGGTGGACGGCCTGGAAGTCGGCGGGAGTGATCGTCGGAGCGAAGCCGTTGGCCATGAGGATCTGCGCGTAGGTGTGCTGGCGGCCGAGGGTTTCGACGGAGCTCTGCTTGTTGACCCGGTCCATCCGGGTCTCGTCCCCCTCACCGAAGGCGCCGTCGGCGGAGAGGTAAGTGCTCAGCGCGTACCAGGCGTACTCCGCCACCTTGGTCGGTGCCGCGTACATGCTTACCAGCCCGATGCCTGCGTCGCGGAAGAAGTTCTGCGTGTCCTTCCGCTGTTTGTCGATCATGTCCAGGTTTCCCTGCACCTTTTCGACGGCGGCCAGTTCGAAGCCACGTGCGTTGCCCAGGGCGGTGAACACCTTGTCCGCAAGCTTGGTGTCTCCAGTGCGCCGGGTCGTCGCCAAGGCGTCGGCGATCAGCTGCTGGGAGAAGCGGCCCATCCCTCTGTCGAACGGGGCGAGGTTCTCGGCGGAGTCGGCGAAGGTCTTCAGGAAGCGGTAGGTGTCCTCCGGGCTCAGGGTGAACGCCGAGGTCGTCCCGAGAGCCGAGGTGAACGGCCTCAGGGCGCTGTCCTGGGTCATGTTGGCGTCGCCGATGTTGGCCCCCTCGGTGATCTCGGTGGCGTAGGCGCCGGCCAGCTCCGACATGAAAACCCTGGCCTTCGGCGCGACCTCCATCGGTGTGCCCGGGGAGTCGGCGGTGCCGTCGGTGTCCCTGAGGTTCCCCATGATGAGCATGGTGGTGAAGGCGAACTTCGCGGCCTCGGGGCTGTGCGGGCCCTCCTCGTAGGCTCCGCCTCCGGCGGCGAGCATCCGGCCGAACTCCGCGCTGACATCGAAGTCCAGGCCCGGAGGCCGGCGGAAAGGTAGAGGGGTCTCCGTACGGTTGAGCTCGGTGAACAGGTCCCTGAGCTTCTCGCGCGGCATGGAGTTGAACAGGCCCCTGGCCACCTCGGGGTTGTTCGCCAGGGCGGGCAGGAACGGGACGAGGTCGGTCTTCCAGCGTCGGGGCCGGGTGCTGTCGCCGTCGCCGACCTGTTTTCCCACCTTGTCCTTCACCATCCCGGTGAGCCACGCGGCGGGGAACGTTCCGTACCGGAGCAGAGAGGCCAGCTCGTTGTCCGGGGTCTTCTTGAGGTCGCTCGCCTTCCACGCCGAGCCGAGCAGGCCCGGCTGCTCGCGGACCGCCGTGGCCAGGGCGTTGCCCATGGCCTGCCGGTGCTTCTCGGCCGCCTTCCTGTCGTATCTCTCCAGGCGCTGGATCATGCCGAGCATGCCCTTGGGGCCGAGGACCCGGAAGAACCCGGCGGTGAGGTAGGGGTCCTTCTGTCCGTCGGCGAGCTTGTCGAGGATCCGGTCGTAGGCCGCGTCGGGCAGGCCGAGGGGAGACGGGGGAAGCTGACCGAGCTGGAAGGCGAGGTCGGTGCCCTTCTTGGCGCTGTCGCCCGCCGAGGACTTCCCTGTCTTCTCGTCGTACGGCAGCAGCCCCCATTTGACCGGGTCCTTGAGCCATTCGTCGGTCCACGCCGAGACCTGCTTCGGGAGGCCGGGTACTCCTCCCAGCATGGGGAGGTCCTGGTCGATCGTCTGCAGACGCTCGCGCAGCCTCGGCAGCTCGTCGCCGACCCAGCCCTCGATCTCCTTGATCGGCCGCAGTCCCACCGCCGACACCTCGGCCGTCGCGAGCAGCTGCCGGATCCGCTCGGACTGCTCGCCGATCACGTCACGGCCACGTTCCAGTCCGCTGATGAAACCCCGCATCAGGTCAGGATCGATCCCACTGAAGTCCGGCGACAGAGGCCCCGCTCCCGACGTCATCGGCTCCACCATTCCCCTCGCCCCGTTTTTAGTTATTTCACTCTAGTCCGACAATGAATGCATTAAGCATCGAGAATATGGACTTATCCGACTCTCCTCCCATGGTGAGGACGGAGGCGGAACCGGTGAGGTCTAACAGGGCTTGTCGAGGATGTTCCCGGTGAGCCGCGTGTTGTTCGTGGCGGCCAGACGGGATGCCTCGTCGAAGTCGACGGCGCACACGAATCCTCGGCGCGTGGTGGAGTACGGCTCCGACACCCAGCGTTCCGGGTTCGCCATGCAGGCGGCTTCGCCGTAATCGATGGTGGAGCACGCCAGGCTGTCGATGTGGACTTGTCTCGTCTGGATCGTGGTCTACTCGGTCTCGTAGGCGATGTCGGCTCCGGTGGCACCGCCACCGGTGGGTGCCCGATTCGCCGGTGACAGCGGAGCCATCGTTGACAGCCGGCCGTCTGGGCTATCCGGCACGGCACCACCATGCAGGTCGAGGGCAACTACGTCGACTCGCATGGGGAGTCGGAAATCGGATTCGCCGTTGTGACACATAACGGTACCGAGTCGCATCCGGAACGGCGGATGCCGAGCTGGGCGGACACGATCGACAATCAGTCAATGTGACAGATAATTCATATTCTGTGTCACACTGCCGAGTGTTCCCGGGGGGATCCGCGCGAGGGAGCGGTGGGTCAGCGTGCCGATCAGGTGGCCCTTTTTCGGGAGGCGGTTGGCAGTACACGGGGACGCAGTCGGGTGCGCACACCGTCCATGATGTCGGCGAGCTGGGCGATCTGCTCGTCGGTCAAGAGGTCGATGAGGCCGTCGCGGACCGCCTCCACATGTCCGGGCGCGGTCTTCTCGAGGAGTCGCTGGCCGTCTTCGGTGATGACGACCATGGCCCTGCGTTCGTCGTTGGTGTCGGTTTCGCGGCGTAGCAGTCCGGCCTTCTCCAGCTGGGCCACCTGGTAGCTCAGGCCGCTGCGCGAGGTGATCATCAGGTCGGCGAGCTCGGTGATGCACCGGCGTTGAGGGGCGCACTCGTTGGCCCAGTGCAGGATCTCGTACTGGATCATGGTGAGCCCGGCATCCTCTCGAAGCTGCCGTTCCACGTGGCGCTGGATCAGGCCGGAGGTTTCCAGGAAGCCGGTCCAGGCGCGCATCTGCGTCTCGTTCAACCACCGCGGTTCGCTCATGTCGGGAGCCTACCGGAGTTGCGTCGAATTCGACGCATCCGTACGATCGACTCCGTTGCGCCAATGCGTCGAATTCGACGCATCTCGTGTCGTGCCATCGACGCGCCTCACATCTTGGAAAGGGTCACTCATGAAGATCAGCATCATTGGCAAGGGCAACGTCGGCTCCGCGCTGGAGCGCCGTCTTGCCACGGCCGGGCACACGGTCACCACGGCGAACTCTTCCACCGCTCCGGACCAGGTCGCGGCGCAGGTCGCCGAGGCCGACGTCACCGTGCTGGCCGTGCCGTTCCCCGCCATCGCCCAGATCGACGCCAAGATCAAGACCGCTCTACGGGACAAGGTCGTGATCGATGTCACCAACCCGCTGGCGGCCGACTTCATGTCGCTGACCATCGGGCACACCACCTCGGCGGGGGAGCAGGTCGCCGCCACACTGCCCGGCGCCCGAGTGGTCAAGGCCTTCAACACCGTGTTCGCCGCCACTCTGGACACCTCTGGCCTGTTTTTGCCGGTGGCCTCCGACGATGAGGCCGCCAAGAAGACCGTGCTGGAGTTGGGTGCGCAGCTCGGCTTCGATGCCGTGGACGCCGGTCCGCTGGCCAACGCCCGCTACCTGGAGCCGGCCGTGGAACTGCTGATCCAGCTCGCGTACGGGTTGGGGATGGGCGCAGGCATCGGCTTCACCCTGGCACGGGCATGACGATCTCGACGCGGACGGTGGGATTCCGCTCGGCGGTCATCAGCCCGTACGAGCGGATCTCGTCCCATGCCTTCGGCGAGGAGGCCACCCGGCAGACCTTTGATCCGCCGGCCATCCGTACAACCGCGGCGTGCACCGGAAAGAGTGGGAGATGAGCGATCACGACCTGTCCGGCAGGGTTGCCTTGCTGACCGGGGCATCAGGCGGCATCGGCCAGGCACTGAGTCGGCGCCTCATCGCCGCCGGCGTGAAGACCGCCTTCGTCTACGGTTCACACTCCAGCCCGGCCCACGAGTTGGTCGCCCAGGCCCAGAACGCGAAGGTCGACGCGGTCGCGCTCACCGGCGACCTCGCCGACCCTCATGTCCCGGCCAGACTGCTGAATGAGGCCGCCGATGCGCTCGGCGGCCCCGTCGACATCCTGATCCCCAACGCCGGACATGCGCTCCAGCAGGACTACACCACGCTCGACCTTCAGGCGTGGGACCGCACGCTCGCGATCAACCTGCGCGCCCCTTTCCTGCTGGCCCAGCACGCCCTGCCGGGCATGGCCGCACGCGGGTATGGGCGCGTGCTGTTCATGTCCTCGGTCGCCGCCTTCACCGGCGGCGTCATCGGCCCGGACTACGCCGCCTCCAAGGCCGGACTGCACGGCCTGACCCACTTCCTGGCCGTCCGCGTCGCCGCCCGCGGCGTGACGGTCAACGCCCTGGCGCCCGCTCTGATCGCCGACACGCGCATGCTGCCTGGCAACGCCGATCCCCGCACCTTGCCCGTCGGCCGGTTCGGCCAACCCGAGGAGGTCGCCGACCTGGCGCTGGCCGTCCTGCGCAACGGATATCTCACCAACCAAGTGCTGAGTCTGGACGGCGGCGCCTACCCGCGCTGACCTCTTCCCAATGCTGGCAGGAGTCCCTCATGCCCGTGACCCTGCTCGCCCTTGCGATAAGCGCATTCGGCATCGGAACCACCGAATTCATCATCAACGGCCTGCTGCCCGAGTTGGTCGCCGACTTCGACGTCAGCATTCCGGTCGCCGGGCTGCTGCTCTCGGGATACGCAGCCGGCGCGGTCATCGGCGCCCCCCTCATCGGCGCCTTCAACCTGGCCGACACCCTCGGCTCCCTGCTCGCCGGACTCACTATCGAGGCCGGGCACGGATACGCAGCACCAGCCTGGAGAAGAACCGGGTTGAGCTGTGCTTCACCCCGACCAACGCCTCCTGGGCCAACCCGATAGAAGCGCACTTCGGCCCGCTGCGGCAGTTCACGATCGCGAACTCGAACCACCCGAACCACATGGTGCGGACCCGGGCCATGCACGCCTGCCTACGCTGGAGCAATGCCAACGCCCGCCACCCCGATGTCCTCGCCGCGCAACGCAAGGAACGCGCCCGCATCCGCAGTGAGAAGGGCATCTGCTGGGGCGGACGCCCGCTCGCCAGCGTGGCCTGACGGCACATTCATACACTCATACACTTCGCCTCCGCCCCATCGAAGGATCCAGAGGTCACACTGGTGAACATCCGTAAGACGCATGGCGCTCTGCTGAGCCGGCTGCTGCCTGAAGACGAACCAGATGATCTCGCGGTACGACAAGGGCAATTCCACAACGTAGTCATTGGCTCAGACCGCGTTGTGTGCCTGCCTCGCACCCAGGCGGCGGCTGCCCGGCTGCCCGAGCGCGTGGCCGCACTACGCGCACTCGCCGGGCTCGACCTCGGCTTCCGCACACCCGAACCGCTGTTCCAGGGCGGCGCCCATGACGCCGACGAGGTGCCGTTCCTGGTACTCACCCGCATTCCCGGGGAACCGCTCCGAGCCGACGCACTCAACGATGTCCGGGTGGCCGACACCGTGGCGGCGCAGTATGCAACGCTGCTGGGCGGTCTGGCCCGTGCCGGCATCGACGAGACGGTACGAGCAGTGCTGCCTCAGGCACCGGCAGGCCGGTGGAGACGGTTCGCTGAGAGCGTGCGCGCGGAGCTGTTCCGGCTCATGTCCGACAGTGGGCGCCTACGGGCCGAGCGAGAGCTCGCAGCACTCGATAGCCTTCCCCACCTCACCCGAGCAGTGGTGCATGGCGACCTCGGTGCCGAAAACGTCTTGTGGGAATGGACGCACGGCCTGCCACACCTTGCCGGAGTACTCGACTGGGATGATGTCGCACTCAGCGATCCGGCCGAGGACCTTGCAGCCATCGGCGCCAGCTACGGTGCTGAGCTCCTGGAACGGGTGCTTGCCCTGGGCAGCTTGTCAAACCACGGACTCACCACCCGCATTGCCGCGATCCGCGACACATTCGCTCTACAACAAGCTCTCTACGCCATCCGCGACGGAGACGAAGAAGAACTCGCGGACGGCCTGGCTGACTACCGCTAAGAACTCATAACACGATCATGTTTGAAGCTTTCTCAGCCGTCGCCAGCAGATGAGACAACAGGCAAGCGAGACAAAGGCATCATGCAGTTTGGTATGCCTCGGGTCTCGTGGGGGTGGGTTTCTGGATTTTCATGCCACGATGGTCGCGTTTTCGAACGCTATCGAGGTCGGCATGCCCAAGCTGCTGTGTCGCCGCCGTCGGTTATGTCAGCTCTTCGAAATCGGGACCGAGCCGGTCGGCGGGGAGGTGTCGGAGTGGTTCAGGTCGTGTCTTCTCGTAGTTCCTTGGTGGCCGATCGGTAGGCCTCGCCGACGCGGGTGAGCAGTCCCAGCAGCAGCGGCACCTGTTCCGGCGTGTAGTGCGCTCCGACCGTTTCCAGGTGCCGTCTGGCCGTGTCGCGGGCGGCCTCGTAGTCCCCCAGGCCGTCCTCGATCAGCTCCACGGTGACCATGCGCCGGTCGCGTTCGCCGCGCACCCGCCGTACGTAGCCCGCCTTCTCCAGCCTGTCGACCAGCCGGGTCGTCGAGGCCGACGGCAGCCCGAGCTCCTCGGAGATCGCCCCCACGGTGAGCGGTCCCCGCATCTCCAGCAGGATGACGGCGGCGACGTCGACCGATTGCAGGCCGAGCCGGTTGGCGACCGCCTCGTTGTACAGGAGGGCCGCGATGAGGAACTCGCGGAAGGTGTCCTCTTCCGGATGCTTGGGGGCCACGTTCTCAACCTACTCCAGATCGATATATCTTCATACCGGAGATACTTCGAACTGGAGTAAATATGGAGATCCTTGTCATCGGTGCCGGGGTGGGCGGTCTGGCCGTCGCGCGAGGCCTGCTGGCCGCCGGGCATCGAGTGCGGGTGTTCGAGCAGGCTCCTGCCCGGCGGGTGGGGGGAGCGGGGCTGACCATCTTCAGCAACGGCGCCGCCGTACTGAACGATCTCGGCGTCAGCCTGGAGGGGGTGAGAGGACGCATCGACAGGATCGACGCACTCACCTCCGACGGCCGGCTGCGCACCACCATGAACCTCGTCCACACGGCCGAGCGTTTCGGCTTCGAGACCAGGACGATCGCCCGCCGCGACCTGCTGGATCGTCTGGGCGAGGGGTTGCCCGACGACCTCATCCGCTATGGCATGAGATGCCAGAGCCTGACTCAGGACCGTGACCGGGTCACGGTGACCTTCGACGACGGGACGACGGCCACGGGAGACCTGCTCATCGGAGCCGACGGCCACCACTCGGTGGTACGGCGCCACCTGTGGGGCGAGGGCGTCGTCCGGTCTGCGACCTTCGGCACCTGGCAGGGCCGCAGCCCGGTCGACATCGACCTCACCCGCACGCACCTCCATCTCATGATCACCGGGCGAGAGGGGGCGTGCGGGCTGATCCCGGCCGGGGACGGCATGCTGCAGTGGTGGTTCGACGTGCGCTGGTCACCCACCGACCCACGGCCCGCCGCACCGCTGGCCGAGCTGAGGCGCCGCTTCGGGCACTGGGCGTCACCCGTCCCCGAGGTGCTCGCCGCCGTGTCCGAGGACGACCTCGGCTTCTTCGGGCACCACTGGAACAAGGTCCGCCAGGTCTGGGGAGAGGGCCGCGTCACCCTGATCGGCGACGCCGCCCACACCATGCCCCCCACCCTGGGGCAGGGCGCCAACCAGACCCTTGAGGACGTGTGGGTGCTCGGACGCGAGCTCGCCAAGGGCGGCGATCCGGCGGTACGGCTGCGCGCCTACGAGAAGGCCCGCTACCCGCGCGTGTCCCTGGTCTCTCGGCTGGCCAGGCGCAGTCCCGCCAACTGGCGCATCCCACCGCTGATCGGCCGCCTGTTCCCCGAGACCTCCCAGACCAGCATGCTCGCCCGCTACAGCAACCGCCTCAGCGCGGCGGCCGGGTGACCACTCCGGCCGCGGCTCTCAAGAAACCTCCCGCCGTTCGTGCGGGGTACCAAAGTAGATGATCCCCCGGCCGGGGCCTGTCAGCTGTCGCTGCGGGGGCGCGGGCCGTCGATCATCTGGTCATCTCGACGCGACCCGGCGCCGGGCGCCAGAGCTTCCGCCTGACCTGAAAGCGTTCGTCTCCCCGGAACGTCGCGGCGGGCCAAGTCGCGATCACGACCATGCGACCGGGAGTGCGGGTGAGCCTGAGCGGCTTCGTCCAGCACCGCCAAGAGAGTCTTGGCGGTGCTGGAGGTCGCCCGTACCGCGGATTCCCGTGACTGCGTGATGCCTGATGCGCGCCCGGGATCGGGGGAGATCGAGAGGCGATCCCAGCCGCCGATGCCCGGGCGGGCGTGGGCGTCAGACCTGGCTGTTGTCCTTGAGCGTGCCCCAGCCATGCCAGCGGTCGATCTCGATCCAGGCGCTGACCCGGCCGCGGTCGCGCCGTGGATACTTCTGCCCGCCGTACTGCTGGGACAGCCTGTCGATGTCGGTCAGATCCTCGTCGTCGCGGATTTCGGCGACGTGCCCGATGATGCTGACGTGGGTGTACCAGTTGCCCTCGTCGATCACGGTGAGGGTGACCCGGGGGTCGTTGCGTAGGTAGCTCAGCCGTTTGCGGCCCTCGTCCATGTTGACCAGGATCCGGCCGTCGTCCCAGAGGTACCAGGTGGCCGTGGACACCGGCTGGCCGTCGGGCTGAAGCGTCGTGATGACGGCGGGATTCGGTTTCCTCAACATGGCGACTGCTTCCTCGGGAAGCGGCGGCTTCGACATGATCTCTCCTCTTCGCGTCGGCGTCCCTGTGGTGGAGGTGGCGCATGTGGTTCACGAGACGTATGCCCACGGTGTCACATCTCACGTGGTGCCGATTCCCGACCCTCCGTACGCGGCTCGTTCCATGCCCCGCCCGTCCTCAGGAGCCAGGCCTGGACGACGAGAGCGGCCGTGGGCTCTGCCTCGTCGAACTGCTCGCGAACTGGGGTTACCGCCGGCCGATGTCGAGCGGAAAGCACCTGTGGTGCACGCCGGTCACCTCGTCGGTGTTCCCCGAGGGGCGGCTGGACGTCGTCGGCGGCTCGCTGGTCGATCCGAGCCGTACGGTGGCGCCGTGACGGTCCGCGAGGTCCGTGACCACCTGGACGACGGGCTGGCCGCCTGACGGCGAGCGGCTCGGGATGCGGCAATCTGCTGACAGTGCCATAGCTGGATGTAATGATTGCTTCGCTTTATGTCATCATCTTTTTCTGGCGGCGAAGCCCGGTGTTCAGAGCGGAAGCAACCGGCAGGAATTACGGAGAAACACTCAAAGCGGAGTTCTTGGAGGCGAGAGGCGGTCTCCGGCGGCCCAAGCTGAAACCGTGAGGCGCAGACCGTCCAATGCCTGACGGGTCGGGGGAGATTTGCGATGATGGCCAGGCGGGGGGCTGGTTCGCCGAGTACGGGAGGGAGAAGCGGTGGTCTACGATCCGAAGCTGGCCGCGGCGCTGTCAGGCGCCACGCTTCGCCAGCTCGCGCACTGGCGCACCGCCCGGGCCAGCCGGGGTGCGGTGCTGATCCCGGAGGTCTCCGGTACGCGACCGGTCCTCTATTCCTTCCGAGACGTGGTGGCGCTGAGGACCTGTGTCAAGCTGCGCAACCACGCCTCACTGCAGAAGATCAGACGGGCGCTCGACACGCTTCGCGACGATCTGAAGGAGCGGGACCATCTGTCGTCCTACACCCTGGTCGCCGACGAAGGCACCATCTATCTGGCCGCTTCCGATCAGGCCGTCGATCTGGTCCAGAAGAAGGCCAACGTCGTCATTCACGAGATGGTCGACGTCCTGCAGCCGTTCTACCGCGACGGCAGACACATCCCGTCGTTGCTGCAGCCTCGTGCTCATGTGATGGTGGATCCGGCGGTTCGCGGCGGGGTGCCGGTGATCGAGGGCACGCGCGTTCCCTACGACGAGGTCGCCGCTCTGCTCAGAGACGGAGTCTCGCCGGAGCGGATCTCTGACTACTATCCGAGCGTCACGGCCACCGCGGCCCTGGACGCCGTTGATTTCGCCGACTACGTCGACAGTTACGATCCCGATCCCCCCTGGGAGCCGCGTGAGGCTGCTGCTGGATGAGAACGTCTCCAGACCTCTCCATCAGGCCATCAAGGCCTTTGTGCTGAATCACGAGATCGTTCACCTGCTCGATCTCGATCGCTGGTCCGGGACCAAGGACGAGAATCTCTATCCTCGGGCGATAGACGAGGGATTCCACGTCATCCTGACCAATGACGCCCGGCAGATGCAGCGTCCCAGAGAGGTGGCGGCGATCGCCGCCTCCGGGCTGCACCGGATCGAGTATCCCCACAGACATCCGGGGCTGGCCGGAGTCGGGCTCGCGATCGCCACGGTCGCCGCCGGTCTTCCCGCTGCCTTGGAACTTCTCGCCGGGGCGGACGGGCAACGTCTGGTGACACTGCGCGGCATCGACCCGACTCCGGCCAGCCGCCTTCGTGTTGTGGACCCGGCCGTTTCCCCGCCCAAATACTGGCCGGATTCGGCGTAGTCCTTGTCCGTCCGTTCCACCATCATCACAGCGTGCTCTGGCACGCGTGGTGAAGGTGAGCCACAAGGCGCCGCTCGTTCTCTCGTCTCGAGGCCTCTTGTAAGTCACCGCGGGTACCTCGGGCTGGGGCAGGCGGGCTCAGCGGTTTCTTCGGGGGGTGCCGAAGTGTTCCTGGCCCAGGACGGCGAGCAGTTGCAGCTTCTCGTAGCCCTCGGTGCGTGGAGGCGCGGTGAGCACGAGCAGTGTCTGGGACTGGTCCTCGGTGAACAGCGCCTGGCAGTCCAGCTCGATCGGGCCGAGTTCGGGATGGATCAGCGTCTTGTGGTCCTCGAAGCGCTTGGCGACCTCGTGCAGGTCCCACAGCTCGGCGAACTCCGTGCTCGCCTTCTGCAGGGCCCGGACGAGTTCACCGGCCCGGGACAGGGGGCCCATCGATCCGTAGGCGGCCCGCAGGTTCGCGACCTGGGCGCGGCTCTGCCTGTCGCGGTCGTCCTCGGGGTAGCGCAGCCGCTCGGAGGGGACGGTGAACCAACGGTGGATCTCGCTGCGGGCGAGGCCCGTGTAGCCGGACTTGTCGCCGAACAGGGCGTCGGCCATCCGGTTCTGCACCAGCGTCTCGCCCAGGTTGGACAGAATGAGCGCCGGGGTGTCGTCGAGGCGGTCGAGCACCCGCAGCAGCGCGGGGGCGACGTGTGTCGCGGCCGTCACCGACACCGGAGGGTTGTGCCCCGCCATCTGGAACAGATAGTCGCGCTCGTCGCCCGTCAGCCGTAGCGCACGGGCGAGCGAGGTGAGCATCTGCTCGCTGGGCTGGGGACCGCGCTGCTGTTCGAGCCGTGTGTAGTAGTCGGCCGACATCGCGGCGAGGGCCGCCACCTCTTCGCGCCGCAGGCCCGGGGCTCGGCGGCGCGCGCCGGCCGGGAGGCCGACGTCCTGCGGCTGCAGCGTCTCACGGCGGCGGCGCAGGAAGTCGGCGAGCGCGCTGCGGTCCATGGATTCAGTATCCGCCCCGCGCCCAGGGGCCGACGACCGGGAACCAGGGATCGCCGATCCCCCGATAGGCGCTCTCTGCACACGCCGCGGCCCACGGCTCAGGCTGGACCTGTGAACATCTCAGGAAACACCGTCTTCATTCCGGGCTCCACGGGCGGCATCGGTCTCGCTCTCGCTCTGGAACTGGAGGCCAAGGGGAATCGGGTCATCGTCGGTGGCCGGCGGGCCGACGTGCTGGAGCGGATCGCCGCCGAGCACCCTGGTCTCGGAACCGTACGGATCGACACGAGCGATCCCGCGAGCATCGACTCCGCCGCGAAGGAGGTACTGGTCAGGTACCCGGATCTCAACGTCCTCGTCACGATGGCCGGCATCATGCGCATTGAGGACTGGCACAGGCCCGAGTCGTTTCTCGCCTCGGCCGAGTCGGTCATCACGACCAACCTGCTCGGCCCGATCCGCCTCATCGCCGCGTTCGTCGAGCACCTGCAGAAGCAGCCGGACGCCACCATCGTCACGGTCTCCTCGGGCCTGGCGTTCGCACCGCTCAAGGTCACGCCCAGCTACAACGCGTCGAAGGCCGCGATCCACATGCTCAGCGAGTCGATCCGGCTGCAACTCGCCGACACGAGCGTGAAGATCGTGGAGCTCGAACCGCCGTCCGTCCGCACCTCGCTGTTGCCCGGCCAGGAGGACAGCGAGTTCGCGATGCCGCTGGAGAAGTTCGTGGCGGAGGTCGTCGCACTGCTCCAGGCCCAGCCCGACGCGAAGGAGATCCAGGTCGAGCGGGTGAAGTTCCTGCGGTACGGCGAGGCGCGCGGCGACTACGACCAGGTCGTCGAGACGCTCAACGCGTCCGACCCGCACGGCGAATAGCCGAACACGGACCATCGGCGCGAGCGTCGACTCGGTGGTCAGCGCCGATTCTCAAGCCGTCGGCATCGATTTACCGTGATCTCGGCGTCGATGTGAGGGGACGTCGGGTCAGGTGTCGCCGATTCGTTCCAGGGGGTCGAGGAGGAGCCAGAAGCCGTTCTGGCCGGTTTCCGCGAGCACCGTCTGCCGTCCGGTGTCGGTTTCGTGTGAGCGGAACTCCAGGGAGATCAGCTCGCCGTCGCCGGCTTCGTCGGTGTCCGTCAGGTCGTCGTTCTTGTCGGTGTCCGTCAGCCGGATCCACAGGCACGCCCGGCCCGGCATGCGCCACCGGAACTCCAGGGTCTCCGGGCCGAAGACCACCGAGTGGGTGTGAAGCAGGCCCGTGCCGTCCGGGGCGAACACCACCTCGTCGCAGGCCAGCACGGTCGCGGTGCCGCCCGCCGTACGCCACCGCCCGACCGGCCCCCGGTCCAGGACGCCGTCCGTGTCCGTCGTTCCCGTGTCCATGTGTCGCATGATCCCGGATCTCATCATGGTCGATGCCACGAGGCATCGCGAGCTCGCCGACGACGTCGGTCACTGCTGATCATGGTCTGTCCGGGACGCGGGGACAGTGTTGTGGTCCACCGTCGACGGGTCGGGCAGGGCCGCCGGGAACCGTACTCCGCCTGGTCCGCCGTCCGGTCGCGGCAAGATGAGGGCGGAAAGCAATCACCGACAAAGCTCCATAAAATGCCTATTTCTCTCAACTGTTCATCTGCTTCGCCGTTGAGGGCATCGGACGTTAGATGGAATCGGTATAGCGACCTGTCTTAAAGAGGGGTGAAGGCGTACCCTGAGGGCGCGTAACGCCGCGTATTCGCGTTTCCCCTCTCCTTTCTATGCCCTTAAAGTGGACAAAACGCGGCATTGTGCCTAGGTCGGGATAAATCTAAAAAAGGGTAGGCCATGTCGACTGCCGCCGATAATCCAAATCCCCCATCCGCGCCAGTGCTCGACAACTCGGCAAGAGAGATTCTCAAAGGAACGCTCGTACCGGTGAAGGTCCCCGCGACGGACGGCGGACTCGGGGGCGGAATCATCAAACTAGGGGCGATCCGGCAGCTGGCCCTGCAGCCGGGCGACACCGACGACGTCCGCGACCGGCTGCAGGACGCCGAGCGGCAGTACGAGGAGGCGACGCACGTCTCACCCGAGACCCTGGATCTCCTCAGGGCCTTCGAGGACCCGATCGTGCCCGCGCTCCGCCCTGACGGCACCGGGATCTCGCAGATTCCCGTGAGGGAGCTGATGCGATTCGCCGAAGCGCTCATCGAGAAGCGCGCCGAGCACACGAAACGGGCCGAGACGGCGGATTCCCCGTACGAGCTCGGCCAATCCGTCCAGGCGCTCAACGCCGCCGCCGTCGCGTTGCGCGGCCTGGCGGCCAACACCGCGACGCCACCGATAGGGCTGCTCAATCTCGAACGGATAGAGATGGTTCCGGCCGGCATCCAGCGCGGTGAGCTCGTGTCGACCATTCCGCTCGCTCCAGGTGAGGAGACCGCGGTCACGCACACGGAGTGGTCCGTCACCTCGAAGGAGTTCACGACGATCGTCACCGACTCGCTGGAGGAGGTCAGCGAGACGGGAGTGACGGACAACACGGACCTCGCCCAGTCGACGTCGTCACAGAGCCAGCACTCCAACCAGTTCAACATCACGGGCACGGTCCAGGGCGGCATTCCCATCATCTCCGGTTCGAGCACCACCGGCTTCACGGCCCAGGGATCGGAGTCGCTGTCGGCCACCGAGAGCATCAAGCACGCGCGGACGACCACCCAGAAGGCCTCGTCACGGTCGAGGCGGGAGCACAAGGTCACCATATCGACGAAGACGGAGACGGGAACGTCCGAGACTTCGACGCGCGTGTTGAAGAACTCGAGCAACAACCCCGTTCGGATCGACTACTTCAGCCTCATGAGAAAGTGGCGGGTCCGGCTGTACCGGTACGGTCTCCGCCTGACGTACGACGTCGTGGTGCCCGAGCCGGGCGCGGCGATGCGGCGGGCGTACGCGGAGCTCGAATCGCTGCGGGCACAGCAGGGCCCGTTCACGTTCGACGTGAAGCGGTCCGACATCACGCCGCAGCTCGTCAACCAGGACGGCCAGCCGGATCCCAACGGGGTCCCGAAATACCAGTGGCTCGCCGAGCGCCACGGCGTGTCGGTCAGGGCGTATCCCGCGGACCCGACGCCCCTGACCCCGAGCGCCCATGTCAATACCGGGGGCGGCTGGCACTTCCTCGACCTCGAGTTCGACGTTCCCGGAGGGACACGCATCCGGGAGCTCAGGCTGGACGCCCATATCGGCAAGGACGACTCCGACGACGGAATGAACTTCGACGTCATCGGGTCCCGCATCGAAGGGGCATGGCAGAACCAGGGCGGGGCGCTGGTCATCCGGGACCACAGGGTCATGTCGGTCTCCTCGGGCGTGCCCTTCATGCAGGGCTACACCGGCCACCAGAAGGTCACCTTCTTCTTCCACCACGCAGAGCAGGCGCTGGTCCGTCTCGCGGTGAATCTGGAGCTGACGCCGGAGGCGATCGAGCAGTGGCGGACCGATGTCTGGAACGCCCTGTACGACGCCGCGCAGAACGAACACTTCGCGCAGCAGCAGGAGATAGCGGCACGTGTGGCGGCCATCGAGGAGAAGCTGGCGAGCGTCGACACGCTGACCCTGCGGCGTGAGGAGAGCGACGAGATCATGAAGTGCGTGCTGAGGTTCATTCTCGGCACCGACTTCGACTTCATGCCGCCCGCCGTACTGGACGCCTTCAAGGCGGCGAAGGTCGACCTCGAGCACGGCATCGGCTTCGACGGGCCGAGCCTGGGGCTGACCCCCGATCAGTGGACGCTGGTCCGGCAGTACGAGGATCTCATCCGGTTCGTCAACCAGGCGATCGAGTGGGAGAACGTGGTGACGTTCCTGTACTCCTACTTCTGGGATGTGCCGCCGAGTTGGCAGTTCATCCGGCAGCTGCGTCACCCGGACCCGAACCGGCAGGCGTTCCTGCGTGCCGGCAGCGCACGGGTCGTGCTCACCGTGCGCAAGGGCTGGGAGGAGCGCTGGATGCGCTACGCCGAGGGCGGTGGCATCGGCGCCGACATCCCCGCCCCCTATCTGTCGATCGCGAAGGAGATCGCGGCGTACGACGATCGCAACTATCCCGGAGTCCCGCCGGCCAACCCCGCGAGGGCGGCCGTGCGCCTCCAGGACGCGGTCTTCACGACCTCGTCGGTGGATGTGGCGGTGAGCGCCAATCCGGTCAACATCAGGGTCGCCGACAGCTCGGGTTTCGTCGTCGGGCTACCGGTCGTGATCGATGTGGAGGATGACCGGCAGATCCAGGAGGCCCAGATGGTCACCGGGATTCCCGACTCGAGGACCATCACGGTCGCCAGACTCGCCTTCGCCCACCGCGGTACGCAAGGTCCCGTGCCGATTCTCCAGCCGGGCGAGAAGGGCGCGCTCATCGCCGAGTGGAACGAGTACACACCGTCCTCCGGCACGGACATCGCCCTCACGTCCAATCTCAGCACGATCTCGTAGCGATGGCGATGAGGGACGTCGGCCGCACGGTCCTGGAACTCCAGCCCGGCGGGCTGTTCCGGCGCGGGCCGTCCGGAGAGGTTGAGCCGGATCCGGCCGCGCTGCTCCCCGGCGGCGATCTCAGGAAGTTCGGCTGGAAGATCCTCGACAAGGGAGCCACCGACGGAATCAGCTACCACGCCGAGCCGTTCGGCTCCGCCGGGATCAACGACGGCAACAGGAAGGAGTTCGCCGGGCGCGCCTTCGCGCTCGAGCGTGACTCCGGCACGACGCGGCTGTTCTTCGTCTGGCTCCCGAGCGCGCTCGCCAACCGGCTGAGCAGGGGCGCCCTGCTCGCCCCGCTGAACTTCCACGTCCTTTTCCATCCGCCGACGTACGAAGGCGAATACCTGAATTCACGTCCCTACTGGACGGGCAAGCTGCCCGCCGACGGCGTCCCGTACTACGTGAAGCTCGGAACCCGCTATCTGTGCGCCGATTTCAAGAGCGTCGCCCATCATGTCATGGCCGTCACCGAGCGTGATCCGAACCTCGCGTACGTCGTTCCGGTCGCCGATGTCAGCGGAAACTTCAGCGACCTGATCACCCCTGACGGCATGCTCGGCGCACTGACCGATATTTACCGGTCCCTCTCGTCGCTGCTGAACGCGTCCGGCCCGGCGCAGTTCGACAAGATAGGCGGAGTCATGCTCTCCGGGTACAGCCGCAGCGGGGATCGGCTGGTCGAGCTGATGCGGCGGATCAGCAGGAAACCTTTCTTCACCGAACACCTGATGCAGCTGAACGCCTTCGACATCAACCTCGGAAACAACGACGAGGAGCGCCTTCCCGCCCTGGCCAGGCTCTGGGAGGGCGCTCGTCAGTGGGCGTCGTTCAACAGAAAGGCCCGGGCTTACGTTTACACGGTGTACCGCAGTCACTACAACCACTGCCTCGGTAATCCGATACCGAGCGGGAACAGTTGGACGGACCGGGTCAACCTCGATTTGGAGAGCGTTTCCTGGTCCGACGGCGCGGCGAAGGAAAGCAAAGGCGAGAAAAGAGGCGTCGCCTCGGAGGCCTACACGTCGGACGGACGGTTCGGCCTGGTGTGCCTGCCGGTGTCGTTCTTTCGCTACTACCTCGCGAACCATCACGACGGCAAGGAGGAGATCGTCGGCAACCGGTCACGAGGATGGCATGACGGCGACTACGACCTCGGTCGTGCCCACGGCCACGGTCTTTTCCTGCGCGGAACCATGTCCCACGCGCTCGCCCACGCGGATCCGATGTTCTTCACGGCGAGATCGAGGAGGTAGGCGAGGCGTGGGGTAGGCGCTCCGCCCTGCCCGGATCACCCGTGCTCGTGACATGCCCGCACAGGCGGCCCTGGCCGTAGCCGCTCAGGAGAGCTCAGGATCCTGACCGGTCGGGTGTGGGGGAGCAGCCGTAGGTCATGAGGTAGATCTCCATGGAGATCGACCCGGGCGGGGCGGCGAGGTCGTGGAAGTTGCGGGTCACGGCCGCGCCGAAGATGCGCGGGTAGGTCTCCCGGATGGCGGTGTTGACCCGGGTGGCCAGGCGGACGCCGTTCCCCGCCCCGCCGTCCGCGCCGAAGGTCAGGACCATGCCCGCGTGCCGTCCCGCCAGCTGGTCCCTGCGCCTGAGCAGCTCCTGCCTGACCTGTACGGCCAGCGCGTCGTCACCCATGCCGGGAGCGAGCTGGAAGGAGATCGTGATCGGCTTCGCCTGGACGTCCCCGAGGCGGCTGACACAGGGGGACGGAGTCGGGGAGGGCCTGCGGGAAGAGCCCGTGGAGGAGGTCGGCCGGGCGGGCTTGGAACTCTTCTCCGCGGAGGGTTTTGTGGTGCTCGGCAGGGGATGGGCGGCGTCGGGCGACGACCGTACGGGGGTGGGCGACGACCGGCCGGGGCTCGGTGAAGGCCGGGCGGCGTCGGGCGAGGGCTGGACGGGGTCAGGCAGGGACCGGACGGTCTCCCGCAATGGACGGGCGCCGTCCGCCGTCGGCTGGGCGACCGCCGCAGTCGGCTGGCCGACGTCCGTCATGGTCTGGGCGACGGCCGCTGTGGGCTGGCCGACGTCTGTCATGGTCTGGGTGGCGTCCGTCGTGGGCTGGCCGACGTCCGCCACGGGCCGGGCCTGCGGGGAGGCGGGAGCCTGGGCTCCCAGCATGATGATCGTGACTCCGAGCAGCAGGTCGGCGAAGAGCCAGCCCGCCAGCAGGGTCGAGGTCGAGGTCCTCCGGCGGGCGGTCACCGCGTGGTCCTCCGCCGTACGTCCTGGCCGTCGCCGTCGCCGGTCCGTTGTTGCCGGGCGGTCTCGGCGTCGCCGGTCCTCCGCGGGGAGTCCGGACCCTCACCATTGCCGGTCCTGCGCCGGAAGTCCTGGCCGTCGCCGAGGCCCTGGCCGTCGCCGGTGAGAGCGGACAGACGCTCGACGCGGGAGATACGGGCCTCGGTCGTGGCCGACCAGCCTTCGAGGGCCTCCCTGATCTCCGCGCCGGTGCCGCCGAAGGTCCGGCGGAACTCCTCGGTCGTGCCGACGAGGGTGTCGCTGACCCGCTCGCCGAGGAGGTCGACGGCCTTCTCCGTCGACGAGCCGACCGCGTCGATCGAGATGGCCGCGCGGTCGACCGCGTAGCCGATGCTCTTCGTCGCGTCGACCAGCTTGTCGATCCGGGTGTCCAGGCCGGAGACCGTGCCCTGGACCGACCTCATGGAGCGCACGAGCTCGTCGTTGAACGAACGCCGCATGTCGAGAGTGGTCTGCGAGATGGTCGTCGACAGCTGGTTTCCGGCCTTGGCCACGGCCTGTCCGGTCTTGGTCCCCGCACTGTCGATCATGGCCGACGCCCGCGCGACCACCGTGGTGAGGTCGTCACAGGTGCCGTTGATGGCCGCCAGGTGCTTGCCGAGGAGCTCGACGCCGTCGCGCACGTCGAGCGCGCTGGCGGTCAGCGCGTCCGTGGTCCTCTGGGTGACCTCCAGGGTCAGGGTGAGCGCCTCGACCAGCTCGGTGTGCACCTTGCGTGCCGTCGTGCCGACGGAGCCGATGTCGGCCGCCGTCTTGCTGAGCTCGGCTCCGAACCGGGCGGGGGAGGAGAGCCGCACCTCGCCGAGCGTGAGGCTCGCCTGGGTCAGCGCGTTGCGGAGCCGTACACGGAGGGCCGCCAGGTCCCGCTCCGCGGCCTCCTCGCTTCTGTTCTTCGTGATGTTCTCGAACACGGTCCAGAAGATGAGGCAGAAGATCGCCGCGAGGGTGCAGAGCGCGATGTTGTCGAACTTGAAGAACCCGGGCAGCCTGCCGTCGAAGCCCTGCTGCCACATCTCCAGGAAGGGGCGGCGAGCCGCGTCAGGGCCGCCCGCGTCGAGGACGTCGCCATAGGCGCTGGTGGCCATCATCAGCCCCAGCCAGGTGATGAAGATCGGCACGAAGACGAGCGCGGGGCCGATGGCGGCACCGAGCTTGCCAGACCGTCTCTGCTTCTTCCCCGAGGACACGTTCCTCGCCGGTTCGCCGTCCGTGAGGATGGTGTCGTCGGGAGAGAAAGCGGCGAACAGGTCGATCTCACACCAGCGCCCCGCCTTGCCGGGGTCGGTGATCGCGTCCGCGAGGTCGCACAACTGATCCCGGCGGGCTGTCAGATGGGGATGGTCGGCAAGCTCGCGAAGCTCGGTGGCGAGCTCCTGGTCCGTCACGGACACTCGACGTCCCTCCTCGATGCTGCTGGGCCTTCCCCGGCCCTCCCAATGGACCGGTTCACGCCGCCGGGAGGCGAGATCATTTCGGCATACGGCGAATCTGTCAAAGGACGAAGGAGACGGCAGGCGGGTTCGGCGATCGCGGTGATCCGGTACGAGGGGTTGCGCTTCGATCGTCCTGGGGCGGCCTCACGCCAAGCTGGTGCTGATCTGGCTTCCTCATACCGAGATGAGGGCTCAGGAGACTTGGGGGGCAAGAACGGTTGATACGACGTTCTGGTCTGATTTGCAGACTTATGGAATGAAGCGACGACGCAAGGCGCGCAGGGCGACGCGGGCTGAATGAGTACGTAAGAGCAGTCCCGTCAGGGCAGTGAACCCTGCAGCGACGCTGGTGAGGAACCAGGGGGCGTGTGACTCGACCACCTGGAGCAGCGCTAGGACGATTCCAGCGGGGGACCGTGATCAGTGTGAACAGCACTACCTACCGTGCTGTTCACATGGCGAATCTCGTTTTCCCTTTCCCCGGTAAGGCGTAGGTCAGCCACGCTGATCACCGTCAGGGACTTGTCCTGTCCCGCGGTGGTCAGCACCGGCATGGTCCGCCGTCCGGCAGCTGCAGCCGATACCGGCCAGCTCGGCCAGGCGCCTGTCGACCAGGAGCCACTCGCCCTTGGTGAACTCGATCTCGCCATGAACCTGCAGCACGGGCAGGCTTCCAACTCCGTGTCATCGCTCATGCCATCGAGCCTGACCGCCGAGTTCGTCCCCTGTCTCGAACGGGCTGGGCGCTGGCGTTGTGGGTCGCCAGACCGGTCGCCGCCATCGGAGGCCAAGAAGTAGCTACATCCCGGCTATCAAGATCATCAAACGATCGCGAAGGAATGTAGACCCCTGGATCATTGGCCCCCGCCAGCGCTACACCTCTCCGAAGTCCGGATTCGGTTCGTTCGCGACGCCTCCGGGCCTGCTCTTGGGGCAGGCCCGGGCTGCTTCTGGCGTGAAGAGCGGAATCCATTTCCCTGCCGCGTCTCCAGTGACACTTTGTGGTCATGTGTGACGGTCCTGTGTCACTTCCCAAGGTGCTCGGAAGCCGTTCTTCTGATGCGTTTCGTGCTTCCCGAATTCGCCAGGTGCGTCAGGATTCTAGCGTCGCGACTGAGGGTCGCCAAACGTATCTGTAGCCATTCGGACCATTCCTGCTCCACGTAGCCTGGTTCAACATCCATAGACGGCTCCGTTAGAGACTCTAGGATACTGATGTCGTGAGCTCTCGCGCTGGCGTAATCTCGGCTCCGGTCGTCCGCGAGTCGGTGGATCCAGGAAGTCCTGTCGGCTGTAGGGATCACCTCCAGCACGCGCAGGACCACCGACAGCGCGATCGCGGGATCGTCTTCCCATCCCACAGCCTGGAACAGCAGGCGAAGACGAAGATCGTCTAAATTGGCCAGTGTGTTTGAGTACAGTCGCCAACGCTCATGATCGTCCTTGTGGTCGATTTGACCTTCGCCGCCAAGCTCGGCCAGCTCTGCCAGAGTTTCTGCGAATTCATCCATCTCAACAGTCGTCGATCGGATTGTTGGCTCGATATTCTTTCATCTTCTTCTTAATGCTAGATCGGACCAGGCTCTTGTGTTCGTCTAGAATTTTTTGCTGTTCGGCCGTCAAGGTGATGTTACTCTTCAACGGCTTGCCGTTCTGGCCTATCTGAATATCGAAACCCTTGCCTTTCAGGTGTCCGTGTGCAGGTCCATGGTCGTTGGCGTATACCTGGAAGACATATTTTCCAGATCGGAAGATAATGCCGGACTTGGGATCATCTCCAGCGTTATGAACCAGGAGGTCGGCGACTCCTGCCTTCACATGATAGGTGTGTGTCTCGGCGACCGTGAGGTTGTGGACCTTTTGGTATCGAACCATCCGCCTAGCGATGGCAATGACCTCTACGACCGCTCCGGTACTGGTCCGAAGCCACGAACCAGGCTGGAGTTTGGTGGCCTGAACCCAAGCCCGCTGACCACTGACCCAGAAGGGGTGCTGATCGGTCGCGATCACGACGCCGATGGCGTCACCCTTATCGCCATCGGTGTCGACGGTGATCTGGACGAGGTTCTTACTGCCCTGACTGGTAATGAGCGCGATGACGGGTTGCGCTGCCGTGACACCCGTCTCAGGGTCGGTGGCGACGACCTTGTCGCCGACCTTCACTTGTTCGATGGGTTTCTCGGTCCCGTTGGCCATCAGCACCTTGGTGCCGGGGACGAAGCTGCTTGGTCTCTTACATGCCGCGTAGGCCTGCTGTGCTGCTTCCCGGGCCTTTTCGGCGACCTTCAGCTTGTCCTTGGCCTTTACCCAGTTCTTGAAGGCATTGATCGCGTCGTCTGCGTACTTCCAGACTTTCTTCCCGATCTCGTAGGCCTTCTTCCACTTCCAGGGCACGGCATATTTGGCGGCAATCTTTCCGGCGATGCCCCCGGCGAGTGAGCCCAGGACGTTGAGCGCCGTCTCCCCGCACGCGCCGAGATCTCCGGTTTTGAAGCACTGGATGCCCGCTTTGATGCCGAGTACTTCGGCGGCGATATCGGCCAGAGCCATGAGCGCGTCGAGCATCAGCTTGAGCTGCTGGTCGACCTGGGCCTTGACGGCGTTGGCGTTGGCCTCGGCCTGCTGCTTGCGCTGGAGTTTGCAGGCCCGGCTGCTGGGCTTGGCGCAGGGATCGGCGCTTCCCTGTGGCAGGGGCGCGGGGTGCAGTCCCGTCGGGTCGGACAGGCCTATGGGATTGTTGCCCGCGTAGCTGTAGGGGTTGATCCACTGGGGTTTGCCGAGGTCGAGCAGCGGGTCGGTGGAGACGAACCGGGCAATCGACGGGTCGTAGTAGCGGGCCGACAGGTAGTTCAGGCCGGTGGAGTCGTCCTCGACCTTGCCGAGGAAGCCGTGGTCGGTGAAGGGCAGGTCGTCGGTGCCGCGGCGCTTGCCGTAAGGCAGGTAGCGTTCGCGGGCCACCTGGCCGGTGGCGTTGTCGACGGCGAGCTGGGTGGAGCCGTGCAGGCCGGAGGCCAGCCACTTCACGCCCGTGGCGTCGCGCATCGCGATGGTTGAGCCGTCCGGGCCGGTGTAGTAGCGCGTGCCCTTGACCGTTCCGGCGGACAGCTTCAGTTCCATCGCGCCGAGATACAGGGTGCGGCTGCCGTCGGGGTCGCGGCGGATCAGCCGTTCGCCGTCGGCGTCGTAGACCATGGAGGTCTCGGCGCCGTCGATGACGGCCTTGTCCAGCTGGCCGAGCGGGTTCCAGGTGAAGGTGCCCTGCTTGCCGCCGACGGTGCGGGCGGTCAGCTGGCCGGCGTTGTCGTAGCCGTAGGTGTCGGTGCCGCCGGTGCGGGTGATGGAGGTGACCGCGTTGGGCCGCACCGCCGAGGCTCCCGGAGTGGGGTAGGTGTAGGTGGCGGCGGAGGAGCCGTCGGTCAGGCCAGTGAGGTTGCCGACCGCGTCGTAGGCGTAGCCCTGGCTGTAGGGGTCGACACCCCCGACGCTGGGACCGGCCGCGCAGGAAGAGCCGGTCGTGGTGAACGCCGCGCTCAGCCGGGACAGGCCGTCGTAGGTGAAGCACTCGGACTGACCAGGTGTGCTGCCGGGAACGGCCGAGGCCGCGTCCAGGATCCGGGTGATCTGCCCGGCGGCGTTGTAGGTGAGCTGGTCGTCCTGGGCGGTGACCGGCGCGGTGGTGTCCGCCTTGGCGGTGGTGGTCAGCCTGGACAGCCAGCCGGTGGCGGCATCCCAGGTGAGGGTCCGCTTCACCTGGGCGTTCGCGCCGTAGTGCCGCTCAGTCAGCCGAGCCGTCTCCGAGTAGAAGGTGTCCTTGACGTAAGTGGCAGAGCCGCCGTAGTTCGACGTCAGCGCCTTGGGCAGGCCGAGGTCGGTGTAGGACAGGGTGAGCGTCTCGGCCGACAGACCACCGGCGGCGGGCATACCCTGCCCGATCTGGTTGCCGGCGCGGTCGTAGGCGGCGCTGAAGGCGTAGTCACCGGCCAGGGCACCTTCGGAGGCCGGGATGGTGAGCTTGGTGCCGATCGGCCGGTAGTCGTCGTCATAGGCGGTGACGGTGTCGGTGTAGGCGGCCGTGCCGACGTACCGGGTGGCCGAGGTCAGGTATCCCTTGGCCAGGGTGTCGTAGACCCAGTCGGCGGCCTTGGTGCCGGTCCCGGCCTCACCGACCCACTGGGCCGTGCGACGGCCGAGGTCGTCGTAGCTGTAGGAGATCTTCGTGCCGTTGCCGTCGACGTCCCACACCGGCCGACCTGCGGCGTCGTAGCCGGTGGTGGAATTGCCCGCGTCCGGGTCGGTGGCGGCGGTGCGCCGTCCCAGCCAGTCGTAGGTGAAGGTGCGGACGTTGCCGTTGGCGTCGGTGACCCTGTTCAGCTGGCCGGACACGTTGTAGCCGTAGGTGGTGTCGTGGTGGGCGGTGGCGTCCTTCCACTCCTCGGTTTTCACGGTCCGCCCGGCCGCATCCGACAGCGTGGCGGTCTTGCCACCGACCGGCGGAGTGACCTCGATCCGGTCCGCGCCCGGGTAGGCGGTGGTGGTGCGGCGCAGCTCGGAGGTCAGGCTGCGCTCGATCACCGCGGTCGGCCGCTGCAGGGTGTCGTAGAGCGTCTCGGTCCACTGCGGCACGCTGGTGAGCGCGGGGTTGAGCAGACCGCTACCCGGGGTCCCGGTGTTGTAGGTCGGCTGGGTGACGGCCCTGGGCAGGCCGCGGGCGTCGTAGACGGTGGCGATGACGATTCGCCCGCCTGCCGGCGAGGTTGCCTGGACCTCTCTAGTCCGACCGAGACCGTCGTCGTAGGAGTAGCTGGTGATGTACTTCGCGCCCGCCCCGGTGCCGGACAGCAGCTTGCGCATCGTCGTCCTGGCCGGTGCGGTGGCCGAGACGTCGTAGGCGACGGTCGCGGTCGGAGTTCCGCCGCTGCGCGGCTCACCGGGCCCCCACAGCGTGGTGGTACGGCCCAGCGCGTCGTAGTCGATCTCCAGCCGTTTGTTGTTGGCATCGACTACGGAGGCCGGCAGTCCGCTCAGGTGCGAGGACTTGACGGTCGTCGTGTGGCCGAGCGGGTTGGTGACGGTGACGCCGGTGTGCGGCCAGCCGACCGCAGGGCTGTAGACGGTCGTGGTCGTCTTGTTCAGGGCGTCGGTGGAGGTCAGCGGGCGGCCGTAGTCGTCGAAGGTCGCCTTCGTCGTGGAGAGGCTGGAGGCGCCGGTGTAGGTGCGGGTCTCGGTGGTGTTGCCGTCGCTGGGGGCGTTGGTCGCCGGGTCGGTGCCGCCGTCATACAGCGTGACCGTCTTACCGATCAGTGTTCCCGCTACGCAGTCGTCGCCGGAGCGCTGTTCAACGGTCGAGGGCAGGTTGGTGAACCACTGCCCGGAGGTCACGTTGCGGGCGTAGGTCGTCGTGGTGCAGGTGTTGTCGCCTGCGACGGCGGTGTCGCCGTAGTCGTTGATCTTGGTGGGCAGGCCGTCGGCGTTGTAGGCGGTGCGCGACTCACTCCATCGCCAGGTGCCGCCGGTCACCAGCTCCCGGCCGCGTTCCTTGGTGCGCAGCACGAAAGCCGGGTCCTGCATGCCTGGGCCGTTGCCGGTCGACTGGACCGTGTACTCATACCTCGTCGACTCGACCTCGGAGAAGGCACGCGGGCTCAGAGCCGTCACCTTCCAGGTCTGCTCCTGCAGCAACTGCCCCTGCAGCGCCTTGGCGTCGGTGACCGTACCACCCTCGAAGTCGGTGACGATGGTGCCCAGACCGCGCAGGAAGGTGTCGGAGGTGACGGTGAAGTCGGCCGGGTCCGTGCCGCTTCCCCGCGTGGTGCGCACGGTGGCATATCCGCGCCAGTCGGTCGACGGCGGCGCCAGCCCCGGCTGGGCGTACTCCACCGGCGAGGCCCAGCCCGGCGCGCCCAGATACTCATAGCCGTTGACCACGTCCGGGGAGGCCGCGACGGTGTCCTTCTCGGTGACCTTGGTCACCAGCTGCTTGTAGTAGACCGTCCAGAACTCATTGCCGTCGATGCTCTTGTCGATCTTGTAGCAGTCGCCGACATGGTCGTTGAAGTAGTTGGTGCCGTCCCGGCCCTTGCCGCCCGAACACGGGTCCGCCTGGCCGTAGGCCACCTCGATCCGGCCGCCCATCCCGTTGGCGATCGCCCCGATCCGGGGCACCATCCGCCACGACAGCTGCTGCGTCCAGTCCGACATGTCGTCATACGACATCTTCCCGGCCACCGACACCGCGTCGAAGTCCGTCGCCGGCAGCGTGGTCGACCCGCCCGCCAGGCCGGTCTGCTGGACGGTGTCCAGCCACAGCACCGGGTCGTACGGCGCGCCGAAGTCGGTGCGCGTGTACACCCACGTCTGAGTCAGGTCCAGCCTGCTCGCCGAATCCCAGCCACTTCCGGCCGGGTTCAGCGACTCGGCCAGCACCGAGGCCAGCTTCCGGGTGGAATAGAAGGCGATCGCGCCGTTGGCGCACCCGGCAGGGGCGTCGCACCTCAAGTCGGTCGGCACGTCGGGGCTGCCCCGGTCGGCGGTGGTGAACACGGTCCGGGCGGTCGGCACGCTCCCGGCCACCTGGCTGTTGTGCCCCCACTCCACCTTGGCGAGGGAACCGCCCCGGTCGTAGGGCAGCACCCGGTACAGCTCATGGGCGCAGCTGGGCAGGCAGAAGTAGTTGGTCTCCCGGTTGTAGGTGTAGTCGATCACGTTCTCGTTGGCATCGACCGACTGGTCCAGGTTCCACCGCCACACCCCCGTGCAGGTCGGCGGCACCGCGTCGTTGTAGTAGCGGTCGTAACACGGCTCACCGGAGTCGTTGCCGACATACGGCACCTGCCACTGGGCGTCTTTGCGGTAGCCGAACCGGGAGACCTGCCCCTCGGACGAGGTGACCTTCCAGTACTCCTGACCGTCCGCGCCACCGGAAAGCTGCTCGATCTTCCACCCGAAGTCCGGAACCGTCTTCCACAGCCCGGAGACCCGGTCCTTGACGATCTGCGCCGACCGGCCACCGACGTTCAGCACCAGCTCCGACTGCGTCCTATCGTTGGTCGAGGAGTCACCGTCGTTGTCATCCGGCGACTCCCAGCACAACGCCCTGCCGTAGCTGCCGATCTCCTCGGCCGTCCAGACCAGGTTCGCCTCTTCGTCGTAGAAGTTGTCCACGACGCAGCGGCGGTACTTCCGTTCGATGAAGCCGGTGTTCAGCTCCCAGCCCGCGCCGACCACGCTGGACTGGTTGTTGGTCCAGTCGCCCTGGCCGTCCAGGGCGGAGGCGTCGTACTGCAGCGACAGGTCGGGCCCGTTGCCGATCGGCGACGGCGCCTCGGGCAGCGGGTAGTCATAGCTGAAGCCGCCGCCCGAGGTGCCCGCCTGCCAGGTGCCCGACGGCTTCAGATCGGTCGCGCCGAAGTTGCCGTCCGGGCCGGTCAGTCCGCCCATCAGCAGGTACACCGACCCCTCGGCCAGCCGCCGGGCCGCGGCGGCCTCGGCTGTCGCCCTCGCGACAACCTTCTTGTCGCCCTTCGGCGTCGCGGGCGCCTTCGCGGGGGCGGCCTTGCCGACCTCCACCTCGGCGACCAGCACACCCGCCTTGAGATCGTTTCTCGCTCGCACCACCTGCGGACGCACCACGCAGGTACGCGGGCGCGGCACCTGTAGGGCGCAGGCGGGCAGCCGTACCACCTGCAGACGGGAGGCGAAGTTACCGCCGAAGCCATCCCGGAACCCCGCGTAGGAGAACTCCGCCCGCACCCTGCCCGACGCATCGCTCCCGTCGACCCGCTCGATCCGGGCCGCCACCCCCACACCGCCCAGTTGGCGCACTGCGTCGGGTGCCAGCGTCTCCACCTTGACCTTGCCGACACCGTCGCCGGAGCCGCTGGTTCCCACCCGAACCGGCAGCCCATCGGCCCCGGCCAGAGCGGACTTCACCTCGACCTCGGCGCTGCCCGGCTTGGGCCACACCGGCGGCTTCGGCCTCGCCACCGGCGTGGTCTCCTCCGCACCCTTACCGACCTTGGGTCTGGGTACGGCACGGCCGTTCACCGAAGGTTCCGGGTCCGCTTTCGGCGCGGCTGCCGCCGCTTGTCGCACCAGGCCGTCGGGAACTCCGACCCCGGAGACCAGGAGCGCCATCGCAACTCCGATCGCCGGTGCCGTCAGCCATATTCGCGCACGCCGAATCCGCATCCCGATCCCTTCCGTAAGCACGCTGACGCAGACCTCACACAGAGAGCGTTATGCGTCAGAGAGCAGATAAGGAGCAAATAAAATGGTGATCACCGTGGATGCTGGTTGAGGCGATAAGAACGGTCAACAGGTAAGAAGGTGTTTCGCTGGTTACGTAGCGCAATGAACTGCTTCGAAGCGGCGTACTCCACATCTTGTTAAGCCTGATCAAGATTGCAGTCATGAACACGAGTCAACCGAATGATTGCTTGTAAATCGCCCAATGTGATATGCGTCACATCGGGTATACAATCCCGGTTGCCGACGCGATTGGGAAGGCAAAAATTTCTGAAGACCCGGAGGGCGAGCTGCGAGTTGCTGCCCCACTCCGGCCGCGTGATGGCTGGTCCAGGATGATGCGAATCTCGCGCAGGGGTATCGATCGTGCCTTCAAGCGGGTCGGGGCGTCCGTGCTGTCAACGGCGGCGGACCGAAATCTGGAAGTCCATGAGTTCTCAGCAGATAAGGCATGGCAGGCGACCGATTCAGGCCGCCGGGAGGCGAGATCATTTCGGCATACGGCGGATCTGTCAAAGGACGAAGGAGATAGCAGGCGGGTTCACCGATTATGAAGATCCAGTACGGCGGGACGGCGTGAGGTGGGATGGGCTGGTTCATCCGAAAACTCACTACTGGGCGGGATGGCTCACCACGACCCGTGCTGTCCGATGGTTGCTGTTGCTGTTGCTGTTGCTGTTGCTGTTGCTGTTGCTGTCGGCGGGCAAAGGGGCGCCGAGGCCGGGTTTGTCAGGAGGGGGTTTCCCGGTCTCGGTGTCCGCCGCCCCTGAGACCCCGTATCGCGGACGCGACCGCGACCAGCAGCGCCAGGACCAGCAGCCCCCGTTCCGTGCGGCGTGTAGAGAGACGTGCCGTTCGGCGTGTGACGAGAGGGGCGCGCAGCTTGGGCAGAGGCAGTTTGAGAGGCAGCTTAGGCAGAGAGCGTGCCGGGGACGGAGGAGGGGAGTCCAGGGGCGGGGAGGGGACCGTGCGGTAGACCTCGTCGAGGATGCGGTTGAAACGGCGTTCCCTGCGGGTGCTCGCGCTCAGCAGACGCCGTTCGCGGGCGTCGGTCCAGAACCGCCAGCCGACAGGGCCGCCCAGGACGACCACGGAGATCGCCCGCAGGTGCGCCTCGGTGATGGCGCGCAGCTCCCACATCATCAGCCAGTGGTTGACGATCATGTTGACGTACATGTGGGCGCGCTGCTCGTCCGGGTTCTCCGAGGTGAAGAACGTGCCCCAGCAGGCCCGGTAGATCGGGTCGTCCATGGCCATTCGCATGAGGTCGGTGTGCAGGGCGCGCAGCGTCTGCTCGCGGCCCGCCTTCGTCTCCCGCGCCTGGAGGATCAGCGAGGCCGTCACGCCCATGAGGGCGAACACGGCGAGCACGGCGGACGCGGCCCCGTAGGTCTGGCCGATGTCGCTCAGCCTGCTCCAGTCGGCGTTCTGGTCGTTGAGCAGGGTGAGGAAAAGAGGAGAGATCACCACGAAACCGGGTACCGCCAGAACCAGGAGGAAGAGCAACGCGAGGACGAGGAAGCGGCGCCCGCCGCCGGCGAGTCGGCTGAGCAGGGGCCTGCCGCGCACTACCCGAGCTCTCGGCCCGCGGTCTGTAACGGGGGAGGAAGCGCTGCCTGCTCCCTGTCGAGGAAGGGCAGAAGATCCTCGCCCCGGGTGAAGAGGTCCTCGACGTCGTGCCTGCAGGACTCGATCAGCCCGGAGTCGACGATCTTGCGGGCGCCGCTGAGGGTCCCGCCGCCGTCGTAGAGAACCTCGTACATGACCGACGAGCCCAGGATGACCAGCTCGGGCAGGGAGTGATGGTCGCGTCCCGCGCCCAGGTCACCGGCGTCCAGGACGCGGATCTGCTCTCCCGCCTCCGCCCTCAGCCGGATGAAGTGCAGCTCCCACCGCAGGTAGGGCGTGTAGGGCCGTTGCACGACGCGGACCCGGCGCATCGGGAACCCCGGGGCCTCCAGGACGGGGGCCCGGATCTCGTCGCGAGTCTCGTCGATGATCCGCAGCGCCTCGTCCCAGTCTCCCCGGTCCAGGGCCTGCCAGCTGGGGTTGCGCGGTTCCCGGAACGACTGGCGGCATTCGAGCTTCCAGAAGACGCCTTCGATCTCCTGGAAATATGGCCAGAAATCCGAAATATACCCTTCCGGGCTAAGAGTCTCCGCTTTATATGTACTTATATCATCAATCATCTGGTATATCCTGTTTGGCGGAGATGAGCTGGTTTCTGGGAATCACCACGAGACGCTCGTCGCGCGAGAGGCTCACCCCTTCGGGGAGGCGCCCCTGGTACGTCTCGGTGAGATCGCGGCCGATCACCGCGATGTCCCCGTTGGAGAGCTCCCAGATGTCCGGGCAGTCCGGACTCGCGGTCGTGTTGCCGAGCTCCAGTGGCGATTTGCCGAGGCGCCTGTGTAGCTCGGCGCGCGGATCGGCCTCCCAAGGACGAGCCATGATGCCCTCGTTTCGTCGATCTCCCCAACGTCCCCCGAGTTTCACATGATCCATCCGGCCGTGCAATGGCCCCCGCCGATGGCTTTTCCTAACGCCCCGACGGAAATCCCGTCGGGCCGGTAAAATGCGACGCCCGGGAGGCGGAAATCCGTTTTCGGGTGAACAATCCTGTTCCGTGATGGTGGGGTTGGTGGTACGGCTCCGCGGAGAAAAACCCCTGGATTTCCTTCTGCCCATACCCCGGGAAGTCGGCGCGCCGGAAAGTCCTCGCCCGGGAAGGCAGGGAGGAAGCGGAAAAGTCCCTGTCCGGGGAAACGGGGGGATGCCATCCGGGACCCGATGATTCGGGGCGGGAAGATCCGATGGTTCGGGGGCGCTGAGAGGGGCGGGGAGAACGGTGTCCCGGCCTCGGTCAGCCGCGGGGATACCTCCTCAGCCAGGCCTCGGTCGTCGGATGTCCCTCGGTCGCCTGGGTCGTGAAGTCGTCGGCAAGTTCGACGATGGTCTCGCGGCCCTCAAGGTGGGCGAGCCAGTCGGCGGGAAGGGCCGCCTCCCCGTGCAGGGCTCCCAGGAGGTTTCCGCAGACGGCGCCGGTGGAGTCGCTGTCGCCGGAATGGTTGACCGCCAGCAGCAGCGCGTCGCGCAGGTCACCGGGCTCCGGATGCGCCAGTGCGCAGTAGACGGAGATCGCCAGGGCCTCCTCCGCGATCCAGGCCCCGCCGAGCGACTCCACCTTCTCCGGGCTCGGGGCGCCCTGTGCCGCGAGGGAGATGGCGGCGCGCAGGGCCAGGCTGGTCTCCTCGTGGGACGGGTAGGTCGCCAGCAGATCCATGCTCTCCCGTACGGCCCGCGTCAGCGACCGCCCCTCCATCACGAAGTGGACGAGGGCGGCGAAGGCACCCGCGGCGAGGTATCCGGTGGGGTGGCCATGGGTGATCTGGGCGCACTCGGCCGCCAGGTCGAACGCGTGCCGGGCATCCCGCGCGTCGAACCCGAAGGGGGCCGAGCGCATGACCGTCCCGCAGCCTTTCGAGCCGGGGTTGACCGGTCCCGGCTCACCGAACGGCGCGGCGGTGGCCTGTTCGTGGCGCAGCCCCGAAAGGCACGCGTTGCCTGGGGCTCGCTGGGAGTAGAGCCATCCCTGCTCACGCAGCCAGCCGGTGCGGACCGCGCCGTCGGCGGGCGGCGGGGAGGGGCGCCGCTGGGTGTCCAGCCAGCGCAGGTAGGCGTCCCGTACGGCGGCGGCCTCGGCCCCCGGGACGGCTGTCCCTCCCGAAGTCCCCGAGGCGGCTGTCTGTCCCGAAGCTCCCGGGGCCACCGCCGCTCCCGAGGTCCCCGAGGGCGTTCCCTCCTCGGCGGCTCCCCGGATCAGCCCTTCCACGGTGAACAGCGTCATCTGCGTGTCATCGGTGATCAGGCCGATCTTGCCGCGCCAGTCGGGGACGAACCCGGTCACTCCCGCGGAGCCGTACTGCCTGCGGATCCTGCCGATCGACTCGAACTCGACGGGTGCTCCCAGCGCGTCGCCGAGCCCACCGCCCAGCAAGCAGCCCCGCACGCGACTCCGGTATCCGGGCAGGTCATCGATGGAACGACGCACGATCACAATCCTTCTGCCTCCGCCGTGAGAAGGGGAGGCGTCCGTGGCGGCCCGGGGGCCGAGTCGGTCGGAAGCGGTCACGGTTTGAGATCGACACCACGTCCGCGAGGAACTCTACGGTCAAAACTCCGTTCACGGAGTCGATCGGACAACTCCTCCCAGCCTTCCCATGATGTGGTCAATGGGCGAGGGGATGGCTCGTACGCTCCTTGTTCGATCTGTGGCGCACGTGTTTTGGATGCCATGATGTGGGATAGGACTTGACGAGGATTAAACCTACCTGAAATATAGGAAATGTGTCGCGAGTCCCCCTGACCCTTCGGCGGGTCGTCGATCTCATGCGCCTGGACAGCAGCCTCTGTCCGTGAGCGCGCTCCGTCCTCCACGTTGAGCCTTTCGTCTCCCCCTCCTCTCCTCACGCGCCGTCGTTCCGCGCGCCCTGCCCGGCGCCGCCGTTCCGCACGACGTCGCCTCCGCACGCCCCCGACACGTCGGGCGTGCGCGTTTCCTCACCTCTCGATCTTCCAAAGGGGCCAGCCATCATGTGGACATCTCGTCGACGGACGCGTGCCGCGCTCGTAGTCGCGGCACTTTCGCTCACCGCTCTCACCGCCGCCTGCGGAGGCAGCGGCACCGACAAGACCGCGGCGGCGGCAGCCGGGGGCTCGGGGGGCAAGGACGGCGGAGCCGTACTCAAGATCAAGGATCCGGGGAACTCGGGGCCGCTGGCGGTGGCGAAGAAGGAGGGGATCCTGGAGAAGAGGCTGGCCGAGGTGGGGGCCAAGGTCGAGTGGGGCGGGTCGTACGCCTCCTTCACGGCCACCGTCGACGCCGTCCGCTCCGGATCGATCAACGTCCTGGAAGGGGCGATCTCGCCGGTCCTCGGCTACCTCGTCAGCAGCAAGGACATCAAGATCTTCTCGTTCACCGACCCGGTGAACGACCCGGCCGCGCCGCAGACCGACGGGCTCGTCGTCAAGCCGGACAGCCCGATCAAGACGGTCAAGGACCTGGTCGGCAAGCAGGTCGCGGTCAACAAGGGCGGGCGCGGTGAGTACCTGCTGCTGCTGGCCCTGCAGGAGGCCGGAATCCCGGCCGACCAGGTCAAGCGGGTCTACCTCAACCCCGACCAGGGCGCCTCCGCCTTCGCCACCGGCAAGGTCGACGCCTGGTGGGCGATCGTGCGTGCCTACCCCGAGGCCGTGGCCAAGGGGGCGCGGGTCGTCGTCCACGGACGTGACCTCAAGGACCGGGACCTGAACATGCAGGCCGCCCGCACCGAGCTGCTCACCCAGCATCCCGAGGTGGTCCGCGTCTACCTCAAGGTCCTGCAGGAGCTCACCGCCGAGGCCAAGCAGAACCCCGACAAGTTCCAGAACGTCTTCCTCACCCAGGGGCCGACCGCCATCTCCGGGCCCCGTCTGGCCGAGGAGAACGCCAAGTCCACATACGCCAACGTGCCGCGCTTCGCCACCGCCGCCGACGCCTCCTTCGTGACCGACGTGGCCGGGGTCTTCCAGAAGTACGGCGTGCTGCCCGGCACCGTGAACCCGAGCGACGTGATCTTCGATCTCAAGCCGGCCGCATGACCCTCGAAAAGGTCCCCGGAGGCGTCCCCGCGTCTGTTCGGGAAGAGACCCACGACCAGGTGGCCCAGAGCGGGGAGGGCCCCGGGGACACGGTCTCGGGCGGCCAAGCCGCTGGACACGCGGCCTCGGGCGGGCAAGTTTCCGGGGACACGGCCTCGGGAGGGAAAGAGGACCTCCCGAGGGAGGGGAGTTTGACGGCCCTCGAACCGCCCCGCTACCTGGGCTCCCGCAGGCGCAGCCCCGTCGTCTCGACCGCCGTCCGTTTCCTGGTCCCGCTGCTCCTGCTGGCCGCCTGGTGGTACGGCACGGCCAGTGGGGCCGTCTCCCCGGACATCCTCGCCGGGCCCGGTGCCGTGGTCGGCGCGCTCGGCGAGCTGGTCGCGACCGGGCAGCTCGGCGACTACCTGCTCGCCTCGGCCCAGCGTGCGGGGCTGGGCGTCCTCACCGGCGGCGGCATCGGCCTCCTCCTCGGGGTGGTCGCGGGACTGTCGGCCCTGGGCGAGGAACTGGTCGACCCGACCATGCAGATGAAGCGGGCCGTGCCCTTCCTGGCCCTGGTCCCGCTGTTCATCTCCTGGTTCGGCGTCGAGGAGACGTTCAAGGTGGTCCTGATCGCGGTCGCCGCGGCCAGCCCGATGTACGCCTACACCTACCTCGGCGTCCGCGGCGTGGACCGCAAGATCGTCGAGGCGGCCAGGGGGTTCGGGCTCACCGGCTTCCGGCTCGCCTTCGGAGTGATCATCCCGACCGCCCTGCCGAACATCCTGATGGCCCTGCGGATCTGCCTGTCGGTCTCGCTCACCGGCCTGATCGCGGCCGAGCAGATCGGCGCGACCGAGGGGATCGGCTACCTCGTCACCCTCGCCCAGCAGTACTACCGCACCGACTACATGGTCCTGTGCATCGTGATCTACGCGGTGCTCGGCCTGCTGATCGACCTGGTCATCAGGGGCGTCGAGCGGACGGCCATGCCGTGGCGCGGGCAGGTGGCGGCCCGGTGAGCGTCACCTCGGCCGAGACCGCCGTCAGCATCGAGGGACTGCGCAAGGCGTTCGGCTCCAAGACCGTCCTGGACGGGATCGACCTGGAGATCAGGCGAGGGGAGTTCTTCGTCCTGCTCGGGCCGAGCGGCACCGGCAAGACCACGCTGCTGCGGATCCTGGCCGGGCTCGAACTCCCCGACGCGGGAGCCGTCCTCGCTCCGCGTCGCCGTACGACGGTCTACCAGGAACCGCGCCTGGTCCAGGCCCGCCGGGTGCTCGCCAACGTCACCCTCGGGCTGCCCAGGTCGGCGCGCGCGGCCGGGCTCGCCGCGCTGGCCGAGGTCGGCCTGGAGACGTACGGCGGAGCGTGGCCCGCGACCCTCTCCGGCGGGGAGGCCCAGCGGGTCGCCCTGGCCAGGGCGCTCGTCCGCGACCCCGAGCTGCTGCTGCTCGACGAGCCGTTCGCCGCGCTCGACGCGCTGACCCGGCTGCAGATGCAGGAGCTGGTCGCCGAGCTGTGCGCACGGCACCGTCCGGCCGTCGTGCTCGTCACGCACGACGTGGACGAGGCGGTACGGCTGGCCGACCGGGTCGCGGTCCTGCGGCACGGGTCCTTCGCCGTCGAGCAGCCGATCGACCTTCCCCACCCGCGGGACCGCAACGACCCCGCGTTCATCGCCCACCGGCGGCTGTTCCTGTCACACCTCGGCGTCGCCGCCGTCTCTCACTGAGGGGCCACTGAGGGGCAACCGAGGGGCGACGACCAGGGCCGTCCCGCCCCGAGGCCCTGAAGTCCTGAAGTCCTGAAAGCACTCGAGAAGCACTTCTGCGGTACAGAGGAGTCACGTGTCAACGATCGACAAGATCTGGTTCACCCGCTGCCCGGTTCCCACCGCCAGCGGGCTGGCCTACAACCTGGGCTGGCTCGACGAGGAGTTCGGCGAGGTCGGCGTCCTGCAGGACGCGGGCCCCGAACTGTCGGAACACCACTTCGACCACCGGCTCCTCGGGCTGTTCCGGGAGGGCGGGAACGTTCCCGCACTGGCCGCGCGCTCGGAGGGGGCGAGGACCCGGCTGATCGGGCTGACCTGGATTGAGGAGTGGCAGTCCGTCCTGGTCCGCCCTGATTCCGGGATCACCGACGCCGCCGGGCTGCGCGGCGCGCGCGTCGCCCTGCCGAAGTGGGCCGGGACGCGGGCGAGGAGCTTCCCCAGGGCGATGGCCCTGCACGGGATCAAGGGGGCGCTGGCCCAGGCCGGGCTCGGCTTCGACGACGTGACGTTCGTCGAGGTCGAGCAGCCGACGTCCGACGTCGGGCGGGGCGCGGACGAGCGGGCCTGGTCCTGGCCGGGAATCGAGGAACTGGCCGCGGGCGAGGTCGACGCGATCTACGTGAAGGGAGCGCGCTCCGCCGACCAGGCCAGGGAGATCGGCGCCGTGGTCGCCGTCGACCTGGACGCGCACCCCGACCGCCGCACCCGCGTCAACAACGGCACCCCTCGGCCGATCACCGTGCACGAGGACCTGCTCGCCGAGCACCCGGATCTGGTGGCGGCCTTCCTGGCCCAGACGCTGCGCGCCGCGGACTGGGCGGCGGGCAACCTGGAGGCCGTACGAGACATCCTGGCCGCCGAGACCCGCTCGGGGGCGGACGGCGTCACCACCGCCTACCGGGGCGACTTCCACCGCACCCTCCACCCCGACCTGTCGCAGGAGCGGCTCGAACTGCTGCGGGTCCAGAAGGACTTCCTGCTGCTCCACGGCTTCCTCGCGGCCGACGTCGACCTCGACGCCTGGGTCGCGCACGAGCCGCTGGCCGCTGCAGGGGACCTGCTCGCCGGGCGACGCGAGAACGGCCTCTGGGCCGACGTTCCCGGCGAACTGTCCGCCCGGCTCGCCGATCAGGGCAGGGCGGCGGTGGTCTGATGGCCACCTTCACGATCACGCTGCCGAGCCGGGGGAACGGCGGGCGCGGCGCCAGGCCTGATCTGCCGGGCTTCGTCACCGACCCCCGCGGCGCCTTCGGGCCGTTCGATCATCTGCTGCAGGCGGGCAGGGCCGCCGAGATCGCGGCCTTCGGCGGCGCGCTGGCCCCCTTCGATCCGCGAGGAGAGGAGTCGCTGGTCGCCGCGGCGAGCCTGCTCAGGCAGAGCCGCTGGCTGCGGGTCGTCGCCGGGTTCCACCCCGGCATCGCCACGCCTGTCTACGCGGCCAAGATCTCGGCCTCGCTGCAGCGCTTCTCCGGCGACCGCCTCGACTGGCTGATCGCCGTCGCCCTCGACCCGGCGGTCGCCAGGGCCCAGGGTGACTTCCTGGAGGGCGCGGACCGCTACGCGCGCGCCGAGGAGTTCCTCACCGTCGCCAAGGGGGTCTGGACGCAGGAGGACTACACCTACGACGGGCGTTTCTACCAGGTGCTCGCCGGTGGCTTCCTGTCCCCGCTCGCGGGCAGGACGTTCCCCAGGGTCCACCTCTCCGGAACCTCGAAGGAGGCGCTCGAACTGTCCGCGCGGCACGCGGACGTGCACATCTTCGACCCCGCCGACGACATCGAGGCCGTCGACCTCCCGGGCGTCACGTACGGCCTGCGGCTCCCGGTGCTGGCGAGGGATGACGACGACGAGGCATGGGAGGTGGCGCGCCGCCTGTGGCTGCGCCACGGCGGCACCGCCGACGCCTTCCCCGACCCGGACCCGCGGACCCGGCTGTGGGGCGGGTTCAGGTCGCGGGAGTCCGGCGCTCAGGGTGGGCTGGTCGGGTCGTACGAGACCGTCGCGGCCGGAATCAGGGACTACATCGACCGGGGAGTCGGCGCCTTCTTCCTGGAGGCGACGCCGTACATCGAGGAGACCTACCGCCTCGGTGAGCGGTTGCTGCCGCTGCTGGCGAAGGAGGGCGCTCATGTCCGTTGACATCTACTGGCGCATCGGGACGCACGGCGACCAGCCGTCGCTCCGCAGGCGGATCGTCAGCCGGGGGGAGTGGGCCCCGGTCGTGCCGGGAAGCCTGGCCCCCGGCGTGCGGGACGGACGACGGGACGACTACAGCTACGTCGAGCACATGGGGGACGTCGCCAGAGCCTCCGAGATCTCCGGTTTCGTCGGCGGCCTGCTCCCCTCGTTCCCCAACACCGACGACCCGTGGGCGGCGGCGGCGACCCTGGCGAGGGAGACGACGACCTACCGGTTCATGATCGCCTTCCAGCCGGGCTTCCTCCACCCGGTGCAGGCCGCGCGCATGTCGGCCGGCCTGCAGCGGGCCACGGGCGGCCGGGTCGTCTACAACATCATCTCCGGAGGCGGCGGCCCCGACCAGCTCTGGTGGGGCGACAGGGTCGACCACGACGACCGCTACGCGCGGACCTCGGAGTTCCTCGACGTGCTCAAGGGCGTCTGGGACGGCGGGCCGTTCGACTTCGACGGCCGCTTCTACCGGGTCGAGGGCGCGGGGCTGCCCGAGGAGCTGACCGGGCAGCCGTTCCCGGAGATCTACTTCTCCGGGTCGTCCAAGGCGGCCATCGACGCGGCCGGGCGGCACGCGGACTACTACCTGTCGTGGCTGGAGCCGTTCCACGCCCTGACCGAGAAGTTCGAGCAGGTCAGAGCGAACAGCGACCGCACGCCCAAGTTCGCGGTCCGCATCGACGTCGTGGCCCGCGAGACCGAGGAGGAGGCCTGGGAGGAGATCCGCAGGGGCTGGGACAACATCGACCCAACCGTGCTCCGCGGCGCCACCGGAGACTCCATCGGCTGGCAGCGCAGCCAGTCGTTCGTCACCGGCGCCATCAACGGCCACCGTGATCTGGAGGTCACGCCCAACGTGTGGGGCGGCTTCCACCTGCTGCGCGGCGGGCCCGCGTTCGGCCTGGTCGGCAGCTACGAGCAGGTCGCGGAACGGCTCGACGAACTGATCAACCTCGGTGTCGGCGCGTTCATCCTCGCGGGCGTGCCACACCTGGAGGAGGCCTACCGCGTCGGCGAGAACGTCCTGCCGCTGCTGCGCGGTCACGACCTCCGCATCGAGTCACCACTGACCGAGTCACCACTACTGGAAGGAACATCTTCATGAGCGTCCGAGTCGGCTACTTCCCGCACAACAACTCCCTGTGGGTGCTGCGTCACCGGGGCATCCTGGAGCGCGCGATCCCCGACGTCGAGTGGGTCGACCTGCGCAGCCTCCCGGCCGGTGAGGCGCCCGCGCCGACCGACGGGCTGCCCTCGGTCCACGGCGACCACCTCTTCGACGGTGGCTACGACTTCATCGGCACCGGCTCGACACCGCCGGTCACCGCCCAGGGCAAGGGGCACGACGTCGTCTACGTCGCGGTTTCCGGCTCCCGCCACGAGAACGGCAGGCTGGTCGTGAAGGAGGACTCGCCGATCGTCTCCCTCGAGGACCTGAAGGGCAGGCGGGTCGCGCTCGGGCACGGTTCGTGGCAGACGACGCTGCTGCTGTTCGCGCTCGACAAGGCCGGTCTGACCTGGAAGGACATCGTCCCCGTCGATGCGGGAGTCGACGCGGGCGAGCTGTTCCTCAACGGCGAGGTCGACGCGTGGGTCGGCTCCTACCCCTCGCTCAGCAGGGTCGAGGCGCAGGCGCCCGTCCGCGAGCTGGTCGCGACCGACGGGCTGTTCAGCCACCGCTCGCTGTGGTTCACCCGGCGCGACTTCGCCGACAAGCACCCCGAGCAGCTCGCCGCGATCGTCGCCGCCCTGCAGGAGTCCGACGCCTGGATCCAGGAGAACTACCGCGAGGCGGCCGCGCTGTTCGCGGCCGACGACGGCGGCGACCTCGACCACTGGGAGAACGCCCTGCGCAAGCGCCCCTTCGGGCTGCACCCCGTGACCGACGAGTTCGTCGCCGAGCAGCAGCGCGCCGCGGACCTCTTCCACGCCAGCGGTCTCATCGACCGTGAGATCACCGTCGCGGACGCGGTCGACCCGGAGATCGCCAAGCTGATCAAGTGATCACCGGGATCGCGTGATCGAGAGCCACCGGCCCCTCGGAGAGGTCGCACCTCTTCCGAAAGGGCCGGTCGGCGGAGCCGGCCGCCCTACCAGGCACCACATCGCCTCCATCAGCAGGTCGCGCGGCGGGTCCTGGATCTCGCGCAGCGTCGTGGCCGCCTGTCGCCGGCAGACGGCTGGTGTGATTGTCGGGGGCATTGTGCCTACCCTTGGGCCGTGCGTGTTGAAGGGGATCAAGGCCCGCTTCCGCTGATGATCCGGCGAGTCCGGCCGGGGCACTGGCTGGCGCTGGATCGGCTCGCCGCCGTCGCCTACGCGCTCCCCGTCTTCCTGTTGCCGGCCAATGAGGTCAGGGGGGCCGAGCGGTTCGCGGTGGTCCCCGTTGGCGTGGTCGTGTCGGCGTTGCCGATCGCGCTGCGCCGTCAGCGGCCGGTCGTCGCGTTCGGGCTCGCCCTGGCCGGGCTGGTCGCGGCGGAGCTGGTCGAGCGCAGGGCGATCGTCTTGGGGATGCTGTCCGTGGCCTACGTCCTGTACGCGGTGGCGGCCGTCTGCCGCCCGCGCACCGCCTTCGTCGCGCTCGGGATGTCGCTGGTCGCCGCCGTGGCGACCGGGATTCCCGGTTTCCCACGTATCGGCGGGCCTCCGGTGATCTCCGTGCTGCTGTTCACCACGGTCTGGACCGTCGGGTACACCGTGGGCATGCATCGCCGCCACCTCGGGGAGTTGCTGCGTAACCAGGCCAGGCTGGCCAGGCAGAGTGTCACCGACGAGCGGATGCGCATCGCCCGCGAGCTGCACGACGTCGTCGCGCACGGCATGAGCGTGGTCACCGTACAGGCGGGATTCGGCGCCCTGGTGATCGACGACAGGCCGCAGGAAGCGCGGGCCGCGCTCACGGCCATCGAGACCACGGGACGCCAGAGCCTGGCCGAGATGCGGCGGCTGCTTGGCGTGCTCCGCGAGGAGGACCGGAGCGAAGGGCCCGATCTCGCGCCCGCGCCCGGGCTGGCCGACCTCGACCGGCTCCTGGAACAGATCGCCGGGGCGGGAGTCCGGGTGGGGCTCACCACTACCGGGCCGCCCCGCACACTGCCTCCCGGGATCGACCTTTCTGCGTACCGGATCGTGCAGGAGGCCCTCACCAACGTGGTGAGGCACGCCGCCGTCGGCTCGGCCAGGGTGACCTTGTGCTACGGGCCGGACGAGCTCTCCATCGAGATCGCCGATGACGGCGTCGGCTGCCCGGAGGCCGGTGCTCCGCATCTAGGACACGGCCTGGTCGGCATGCGTGAGCGCGTGCACCTGTACGGCGGCGCGTTCCACGCGGCACCCCTGTCCGGACGTGGCTTCCGCGTCACCGCGACCCTTCCCACCACGGAGTACCCGGCATGAACCTCAGCCTGACCGCCGCCCTGGCCGTCCCCGGGTGCGCGGCATGACCGTCCGCGTGGTGGTCGCCGACGACCAGACCCTCGTGTGTGCGGGGTTGTGCGGCATTGTGAACACCGCCCAGGACCTGACCGTCGTCGGCGAGGCCGGCACCGGCCTGGAGGCCGTCAAAGTGGCCCGCGCGCAGGCGCCTGACGTCGTGCTCATGGACATTCGGATGCCCGGCATGGACGGTCTGGAGGCCACCCGCCTGATCACCTCGTCCAGTGACACGAAGGTGCTCATCCTCACCACCTTCGACCTGGACGAGTACGTGTACGCGGCGCTGCGCGGCGGTGCCAGTGGGTTCCTGCTCAAGGACACCCCCGCGAGGGACCTGCTGGCGGCGATCCGGGTCGTCTCGGCGGGCGACGCGCTGCTCTCCCCGGGCATCACCCGGCGGCTGATCAAGGAGTTCACCGGCCGCGCTCACCTTGAGCCGCTGGAGGGCATCACCACGCGCGAGCGGGAGGTGCTCGCGCTGGTCGCCGAGGGCCTGTCCAACGACGAGATCGCCGAGCGACTGCACATCGGGCCGGGTACGGCCAAGACCCACGTCAGGCACCTCCTGGCCAAGCTCGGCGCCCGCGACCGCGTGCACCTGGTGATCATCGCCTACCGCAGCGGGCTGGTCACCGTGCGCTGAACCCGGCTTCGGCTGAAAGGCGTAGCCCACCGGCGCGAAATGAGCCCTGGGGTAGACGACCTTGGCCGGGGCGGGTCACTAGCTTCGGAGCACTCCCACTTCCAATGATCAGAAGGAGTGCGTGTGATCTCCCCGCGAGTGGTGTGCGCCGCCGCCCTGCTGGCCGTCGCGTCGCTGGCCGTACCGACTGCCGTCGAGGCCAGGACACAGCTCAAGACCCAGGCCGGGCCCCAGGCCGCCGCCCCGCCCCAGCTGACCCTTTCTGCGCCGACGGGCCCCTCCCCGCTCGGCACGGTGTCCCTGCATCTGGTCGACCGCTCAAGGAAGGACCCGTTCGCGGGCGCGGGCCACGACCGCGAGCTGATGATCAGCCTGACCTACCCGGCCAGGAAGGTCGCCGCGTACCCGGTCGCGCCCTGGCTGCCGCCCAAGGCAGCGGCCCAGTACCTGCGCCAGGAGGGCCTGCCTCAGGGAGCCGTCCTGCTACCGCGGACCCACGGGCACGAGGGCGCCCCCGCCGACCGGCGCGAGGGCAGGCTGCCCGTCGTGCTGTACTCCCCGGGCAACGACTCCTTCCGCTCGGCCAACACCGTGGTGGTCGAGGAACTGGCCAGCCGGGGATACGTGGTGGCCACAATCGACCACACCTACGACGGCCTGGTGGAGTTCCCCGACGGCCGGGTGGTGGGCCCCGTTCACGACGGCGCCGGGGCCGGCTCGGTGATCTACGGGCAGCGCATCGCCGACACCCGCTTCGTCCTGGACCAGCTCATGGTGCTCGACCGCGGCGGCAACCCCGACGCCGACCACCGCAGGCTCCCCAAGGGGCTGCGCGGCCTGCTCGACCTGAGCCGGGTCGGCATGTTCGGCTACTCGGCCGGCGGGCCCACGGTCGCGTCCGCCATGTTCGAGGACCGGCGGATCAAGGCGGGGTTGGCCATGGACGGCCCGGCCGCGGGCCCGGTCGTCACCGCGGGGCTGGCCCGGCCGTACATGCTGATGACCGCGACCAAGGCCGTCCGCGACCAGATCCCCGACCTGGCCACGTTCTGGTCGAATCTGAAGGGCTGGAAGCTCAACATCAGGACCGAAGGGGTCGAGCACGCCTCCTACGGCGACCTGGAAGTGATCGCCCCGCAGGTGGCGGCACTGCTGAAGTGGACGCCCGCCCAGCTCGCCGAGGAGATCGGCACGCTCGCCCCCGAACGCGGCGAGGCCGTCCAGCGGGCCTACCCGCTGGCCTTCTTCGACCTGCACCTGCGAGGCAGGGGCCACCTGCTGGACGGCCCGTCGCCGAGGTTTCCCGAGGTGACCTTCATTCCGTAGCGTCGCCCGCATGGCCGTTGGTCACCGCTCTCACCATCCATGAGAGTCGGGCGCTGCCGAGTGATCGGCTGTGTTCCCAGTGAGTACGTTCTCCGGGATTCTGTCGAAGGAGTCTCCCGTGGCGGGTGGTCAGTCCGGATGATGCTGGTGCTGCAGGTAGGCGGCCGTCTCGGGGTTGGCGGGGAAATAGGCCTCGATGGCCAGTTCCGCGACGGTGATGTCCAGGGGGGTGCCGAAGGTGGCCATGGTGCTGAAGAAGGCGAGTTCCCGGTAGCCGCGGCGGATCCGGAGCGGGATCACGATGTCGCCGGGGCCAGGCCGTTCGATCTCGGGCTCCGGCTGGTCACAGGGGTAGTCGTCCAGCTCGCGCCAGAGCGCGGCCAGGTCCGGGTCCGCGGTCAGGCTGATCTGGCGGCGCAGCCGGTGCAGCAGGTGGGCCCGCCACTCGCCCAGGTTGATGATCCGCTGTGACATCCCCTTGGGGTGCAGGCTCAGCCGGAGCACGTTGACCGGCGGGACGAGCAGCTCCGGGGCCACGCCGCGCAGCAGGACGCCGGTGGCGGAGTTCCGGTCGACCAGGTTCCAGCGCTGGTCGACGACCACTGCCGGGTACGGCTCGTGCCCGCTCAGCACCTGGCCCAGCGCCTCTCGCACCGACACCATCTGCGGGGAGTTGAGCGGCGTCTCCGCATAAACCGGGGCGAATCCCCCCGAGAGCAACAGGTGGTTGCGCTCACGCAGCGGTAGGTCGAGCTCCTCGGCCAGGTTCAGGATCATGTCCCGGCTCGGCTTCGAGCGGCCCGTCTCCACGAAGCTCAGATGCCTGGTGGAGATGTCGGCCTGGAGGGCGAGATCCATCTGACTCATGCGCCGTCGTTCCCGCCACTGGCGCAGAAGTTCACCGACTGGGCGGGACGCGCTGCTGGTGGTCACAAATAACACGATATCGGGGATAACTTTGCACAAGCATTACCATTCACGTAACGAAAGCCGTGATGTCACCTCGTAAATCCGTTTGGCCGCCATTGGCCGGCGGAGGTAGCCGGGTACGCTCCGCCGGCCGTTCCACGGCGCCCCCGCCAGGGGGCGCGGACGGGGATCTCTCGTACCGCGCGGGGTCAGTGGAGGAACATCGGAAGCTGGGAACCCGCGCAGACGTGGAGGACCTCGCCGGTGATCCGCGCAGCCTGGTCGGAGGCCAGGAAGGCCACCGCGTTCGCCACGTCGACGGGCAGTACCAGCTCGCGCATCGGGGTCATCGCCCGGACCCGCTCCGCGTAGTCGTCCAGCATCCGCTCGTCGCCGCGCTGCCTGCTGAACCCGGTGCGGACGAAGCTGGGCGCGACCGCGTTGACCCGCACCCCGATCGGGGCCAGCTCCATCGCCAGCGACCTGGTCAAGCCGACCAGTCCCGCCTTCGAGGCCGCGTACCCGGGATGTCCTCCGCCCAGCCATGTGCGGGACCCGATGTTGACCAGTGAGCCCGAGCGTTGCTCGGTCCACAGCGGCAGCACCGCCTGGGCGAGCAGCGCGGGGCCGCGCAGGTTGACGTCCTGGGTACGGTCCCAGGAGGCCACGTCGATGTCGGCCAGGTTCTGCGGGGGCTCGATGCCCGCGGCGCAGACCACCGCGTCGACACGGCCGAAGTCCGACGCGGCCGAGGACACGAACGCGCCGATGTCGTCCGGGTCGGCCACGTCCAGCCGCCTCGCGTGCGCCCGGGGAAGACGTTCGGCGACCAGGCGGGCGGCGGCCGGGTCGACGTCGGTCACGATCACCGTCCAGCCGTCCTGCGCCAGTCTGGTGGCGACGGCGCCGCCGATGTCCCCGCCGCCCCCGGTGATCACCGCGACGCTCATCGGAGCGGGGACCATGACGTGGGCCTGACGACGACGCCGGTGTGGGAGAGCTCAAGCGTGGCGCTCTGCTCGCGCCAGGCGAGCAGCTCGGGGAACTCGGCCGTCGAGGACTGGGTGCGGACCAGCGTGGCGACGTCGGGGAAGGACCACACCACGACGGCCTCGCTCTGGTTGCGGAAGGCCACCTCGTATCCGCCGAGAACGCCGAACCCGTAGCGGTCGCCGAGCGCCTCCTTGACGTCGCCGAGCAGCCTCAGATACTTCGGGGCGTCGCCGGGGCGGAGCCGTACTGTCTCGTGCAGCACCACGGGGGCCCGCGTGCCCGACGCCAGGATCTCATCCAGCGTGGGCGTGTAGTCGGTGCCGACGAGCACCCGGTCGAAACCGCCGGAGCGCTCCCCGTACCACCGGTCGAGGGGCTCGTGGAAGAGCTCGGTGTGGGTGTCGAAGTGCTTGGCGAAACCGTCCCACCCGCCGGGCATCTGCCAGAAGCCGATGATCTGCGGCCACTGGCCGGTCAGGAAGACGGGCACCCAGTTGGCGATGCAGCGGCCACCCGCGGACCCCTTGGCGTTGCCATGCGTGGTCACGATCTCGCCGAGCTCGTCCAGGTAGCGGGTGTGCGCGCCGGGCTTCCTCACCGGATCAATCGTCTCGTGCAGATAGATGTGCATGCTCTCTCATCTCTCTGTGGGCTTGTCTGTGGGCTTCTCTGTGGCCTTTTCGAAGGCGGTGAGGACCTGCCGGCAGGCGACGCCGAGGCCGAGCAGCCAGTGGTCCTCACCGGGAGGCGCGACGAGCATCACGCCGATGGGCAGCCCGCGGGACCGTCCCGCGGGCAGTGACAGCGCGGGCGTGCCCGCGAGGCAGAACGGATAGGTATGGCGGATGAGCGCGGTCGTCGACTCCTCCGCCGCCGAGGCGATCAGCGGCGCGGTCGTCGGTGTGGTGGCCGTGAGCAGCACGTCCACCTCCGCGAAGGCGGCGGCGAGCTCTGCCCGCCACGCGTCCCTGAAAGCCGTGGCGCGGGCCAGGTCGGCCGGGCCGTACGGATGGGCCCGGCGGGCCTCGACGGCGGGCGCGTACGTGCGGTCCCTGTCGAGCAACCCGGCGTACACGTCGGCGACCTCGAACCCGTAGATCACTCGCGCGTGCTCGAGCACGAGGTGCGCCGAAGGCAGCGTCACGGAGCGTACGGCGGCGCCCGCCGCCGCCAGTTCTCCTACGGTCGCGTCGAGCCGCGCGAGCACGTCGTCGTCGGCGCGGAGGAAGTAGCCGTCGAGTACGCCGATCCGCAGCCCCGCCAGGCCGGGCCACCGGGCGGGGGCCTCGTCGAGGACATCGAGGACACGGTGCACCTGCGAGATGTCCGCCGGGTCGACGGCGCAGACGCCCACCGTGTCGAAGGACGGGCTCAGCGGCACGACCCCGTCGAGGCTGATGCGTCCCGGCGTCGGCCGGAACCCGCAGACACCCGTGAGCGCCGCGGGGATCAGTGTCGAGCCGCCCGTGTCCGTGCCGAGCGCCGCGGCCACCATGCCCGCGGCGACCGCGGACGCCGAGCCCCCGCTCGATCCACCCGCGGTGCGCTCCAGGTCCCAGGGGTTGCGGGCGTCGCCGTAGTGGAGGTTGACGGTCACGGCGGAGCTGGCGAACTCGGGCAGGTTCGTCTTGCCCACGACGACCGCGCCCGCGTTCCGAAGCCTGGTCACCACCTCGGCGTCGCGCGCCGCGGGCTCCCGCTCTGCGGCGGGCCTGCCCAGGGTGGTGATCCGGCCGCCGACGTCGATGTTGTCCTTGACCGCGACGGGCACCCCGGCGAGCGGTCCGCCGCCCAGGGGCGCGTCCGGTTCGGTGAACACCTGGGTGAACGCGTGCAGCTCGCTGTCCAGGGCCGCGATCCGGTCCAGAGCGACCCGGACGAGATCGGTGCGCGCCGCCGCCAGGCCCGCGATGCCCCCGTACTCGGCGAGGAGATGGCGTGTCCTGGGCATCACGGACCGACCGGGGAGAGCTGTTCGACGTAGCCGAACCGGTGCCGGGGCACGAGCGCCCCGTAGCTGGGCCACTCGAGCTCGATGCCGATGGTGCCCCTCAGCATCGTCTGGAACTCCTCGAGCATGATCTCCTGCGCCCGTACCTGGGAGGGACGCGCCCGGCGCCTGACGCAGAAGCCCGCCAGCGCGCCCGCGGCCTCGCCGACCGTCCACTCGCCCGGATGCACCCGGTAGGCGCCACTGGTCAGATGCGTCGCGCCGATGTTCTTCGCCGCGGGCAGCAGGTTGCGCAGGCGAACCGGGATCAGACTGCCGAGCGGGATCTGGAACGGCCAGGTGTCGATGTCGATCGTGTCGCGCCCGGCGGTCGAGGGATGCACGTCGATCCGGTAGGCGCTGATCCCGACGCTGTCGGCGAACCGCTCCGCTCCTTCGAGCCCCGCCCTCGCCTCGACTCCGATGTGCTGCTCAAGCAGGGTGAACTCGCTGCGGATGCGGCGGCTCTCCCTGATGTAGGGCATCTTGGCCAGCCCGTCGGGCGTGCCGGTCAGATCGCCTCGCGGCTTCAGCTCGGGGTAGCCGTGACCGCCGTCGTGCCGGGGCGCCTCGGTCTGCATCCAGTACAGGAACGACAGCGACAACTGCCGTGCCTCGCTCAGCGCCAGTTCCCGTGCCTCGGCGTCGACCCCGAGCAGCGGCAGCCGTGAGTAGTCCATCATCGGCCAGGCGGCGGCGGTGACGTCGGCCCATCCGGAGCCGAGGTGCGCCGCGTCGAGGACCCTTCTGGCGTGCCAGAGGTCGTAGCGCACGCCTCCCGCGGACGCCTGCTCGGTGAAGAGCGGCCGCCGCCGGGGCCGGTGGGTGACGTGGTCGCTGACCTCCCAGCTCAGCAGCGGTCCCGGCCACGCGGGCGGCCGGTGGTCACGCCAGCTGTCGTAGTCGGCGGGCCGTTCGACGGTGTTGTCCGTCCCCGGTTCCAGGCTCAGGAGCAGGGCCCAGGTGATGGCCTGCTGGTCGAAGGGGTCCGCGGGCCCTTGCAGGGCGTGGAGCTCGCCGGTCTCGGACGCGCTCTCGGCGCCGAAGACGTGTTCGGCCCCGGCCAGGTCGATCAGGTCCCCGAGGTCGGTCGCGTCGAGGAAGAAAGCACCGGTCAGCTCGACGCCGTGGCCTTCGGCGTCGCGCACGAGCACCGACTCGACCTCGTCGGCCCCGGTCGACGCCCCGGCCACCCGGTAGCCGCGCAGGACGGTGATCAGCCCCCTGCTGAGCCACGGGGCGATCATCTCCTCCAGGACGAGCCGCGCCACCTGGGGTTCGTGGCTGAGCGGGCCGATGTTGCCTGAGCCGGGGTTGAGCCGCCCCGTCGTCATGGCCGCGGGGTTCAGCGGGTAGTTGCGCCGGTAGAAGGCCCGCACCCGGTCCCGGAACTCCCGGTAGGTGCGCGTGCAGCCGGTGGACTCGATCCACGGGTGCTCGTCCGGCGGAATGCACTGGCTGGACACCTGGCCGCCGAGCCAGTCGGACTCGCTCACCAGCACGCTGCGCAGGCCGAGCCGGGCGGCGGCGAGGACGGCGGCGATCCCGCCGAGGCCGCCGCCGACGACGACGAGATCGAAGTGCCGTGATCGGATCAAGTGGAAGCTCCTTGGGGTGACTGTACGGATGACGGAACCGGCGGCAGCCGGAAGTGCTCGTCCAGACGCAGTGAGCCGTCGGCGGCGCGGTCGAACACCCGCAGCCTGCTCGTTTTCACGCCGAAGACCGCGTCGGAGGCCACGTAGCGGTCCTCCGCGTCGAAGATCGTCGTGGTCAGGGGCCGGTGCCCCGGGGCCGACACGATCACGTGGATGTGCGCCGCCCGCCAGGGATGACGGCCGGTGGCCCGCAGCAGGCGGCCGACCGGCCCGTCGTCCGGGATCGGGTAGCTGACCGGGCGGACCGTACGCAGGCTGAAACGACCCTTCCCGTCCGTGCGGAAGCGTCCGCGCAGGTTGTGCTCCGGCTGGTCGGTGTCCTGCACGTCGTAGCGGCCGTTCGGCGCGGTCTGCCAGACGTCGACGACCGCGCCCGCCAGTGTCCGGCCGTCGGTCGAGGTGACCTCACCGGTCACCAGGAGCGGCTCGCCGCCGAGGTCGACCGTGACGATGGAGGCGCCGTCGTCGCGGAACGGCGCGTCCGGCACGTAGAACGGCCCGAGGATCGTGGACTCGCTCGCCCCGTCGACGGCCGGGTGGTCCAGGTCGTTCACCAGGCTCGACAGGCCGAGGGTGTCCGACAGCAGGATGAACTCCTGCCGGTTCGGCGTGCACGTCCGGCCGACCTCGGTGAGGAACCGCACGCCCGCGAGCCACTCCTCCTCGCGCAGGTCGACATCGACCGCGAACGCGTGCAGGTGCCTGACGAGCGAGAGCATCACCTCACGCAGGCGCCCGTCCGGGGTGTGCTCAAGACGTTCAAGCACTGTGCGGGTGAGTTCGTCGTGCGCGCTCATGGTCCCGCCCCCGTCGAAACGCACGCTCATGGTCTCGCCCCCTCGAAGGCGGCCAGCAGGATCCGGCGCACGCCGTCGGCGTCGACCGCGCGCGGGTTGGCGGGGCGCTCAGCCGTGACGAGCTCGGCGACCTCGCCCAGGGCGTTGCCGTCCAGGCCCAGGTCGGCGAGACCGCCGGAGGCTCCGATGCTCTCCCTGAGGTCCCACAGACCGGTCGCCGCCTCTCTCAGGACACCGTCAAGCCGGTGGAGATACGCCCCGTTGTAGGCCGCGACGTACGGCAGGACGGCGGCGTGCGTGGCCGCGTGCGGCAGCCCGTGGGCACCGCCGAGTATGTGGCAGATTTTGTGGTGCAGCCCCATCGGCGCCAGGCCGAGGACCCATCCGGCCAGCCAGGCGCCCCGCAGCGCGCTCTCTCTCGCCGCGAGGTCCAGCGGGTCGGCCACCACCTTCGGCAGTGCGTCGGCCAGCACGGTCACCCCCTCGACCGCCGCGGTCGCGACCAGCGGCGAGACCTGTGGCGCGTAGAGCGCCTCGACGAGGTGCGCCAGCGCGTTCATGCCGCTCTGCGCCGAGAGCCTGGCGGGCAGGTCGAGGGTCAGCGCCGGGTCGTAGACAACCGTGACGGGCTGGACGACGGGGTCACGCCCCGTCCGCTTGCGGCCGTCGCCGGTGACGCCCCAGATCGGCGTCATCTCGCTGCCCGCGTACGTGGTCGGAACCGCCAGGATCCTGAGACCGGTGCGCAGAGCGACGATCTTGGCGAGGCCGGTCGCGGAGCCCCCTCCGACGCACACCAGCAGATCGGCCCGGATCTGGATGGCCTGTTCGGTCGCCGCGTCGGCCAGCGCGGCGGGGACGTGCGTCGCCGTTTCTTCGATGCGCCCGCACAGGCGGTCGCCGAGCGCCAGCGCGACGGTTTCGGCGTGCCGCGCGCTGTGCCGGTCCGCGATCAGCATCACCCGGAGGCCGCCGAGGCGTTCGACCTCGGCCGCCGCCGACGCCAGCCGTCCCGTGCCGAACACGACACGCGAGGCGCCCTGTTCGTGGACGAAGGGCTCAGCCATCGGAGATCGCCACACCCCTGAGCCAGTCCTCGCCCCGTCGGTAGAGCGCCTCGACCGGTGCGCCGGTCAGCTGCGGCATGTCCCGCTTGACCTGGTAGCCGAGGCCCGTCTGCAGGTAGGCCAGATGCCGGTAGCCCTCGGGAAGGCCGTCCAGTCGTTCCCGGTCGAGCCGGAGCAGGGTGCCGGGGTCGACGGGGTCGATGCGGTCTCGCTCGTAGACGGGCTGCCGGAGCACCAGGCCCCAACTCCCGCGACGTTCGAGGAAGTCGTAGAACCTGCCGGTGCACACGACGTCGGATTCGACGCCGTCGACGAATGCCCGCTGGGTGATTGTCATCTTCGTCTGCGCGATCGCCCGGTCACCGGCGACGTCGACCGAGGTGCCGCCAAGGAAGTGCCAGATGCGCACGCCGTTCTCGAACGCCTTCCTGCTGATGTCGATGAACTCGCGGTATCCCCCCTGGAACCAGGTGGCCTGCATGACGCCTTCCGGATGCCAGACGGTCGCGAACCGCTCCCAGTGACCCGCGTCCCGCCACAGGGCCCAGTTCTCGACGAGTCGCCTGATCTCAGCCTCGTCCGTGCCGTTCATGTGCTGCTCTCCTTGCCTGTCGTACGGGTCAGTGGTTGGGCAGGGCGGCCTCGGCCAGCGCGCGGCTGGTCGCGTCGTGCACTCGCTTGGCGGCCATCTCGGGCGGCAGCCGTTCGAGCTCGTCCGACCAGACCTCGGCCGACATGCGTGCGGTCACCCCGAGCTCGCGAAGCAGCCGGACGAACGCCGTCGTCCCCTCGCCGGGCGGCAGCCGCAGGTGCCTGGCCTCGTGGCGCAGGTCGGCGCCCGGTGTGGGCAGGGCGTCGTTGAGCTGAACCGAGAGGATCCTGCCCGGCGGGACGGCCGCGAGATCGTGCCGCGAGCCACCGGAGCGCCAGTAGTGCCAGCTGTCGAGCAGGATGCCCGCGTTGGCCGCCCGTGAATCACGGACCAGCCGCCAGGCGTCCGCCACGGTGGGCAGCTCGCTGAACGGCATGAACTCCAACGCGACCTGGGCGCCCGCCGCGGCGGTTCTGGCGCACAGCGCGGCGAACCGCTCAACGAGCCGTTCGTACGGATGGACGGCGAACTGCACCGCGTTGAGCTGCGGGCATCCCAGTGCCTCAAGGGCGTGGAAGAGCTGCTCGCCGTCGTCGCTGTCGTCGTCGCCGTCGGCGGCCCAGTCCCACGGGGTCTCGAGTTCGGCGAGGCGCAGGCCGTGGGCGTCGAGCAGGGCGCGCATCGACGTGTCGTCCAGCCCGTCCGCGAGCGCGGCGCGGTACTGGCCGAGCGTCAGTCCGATCGAGTCGAAGCCGGCCGTCGCGGCGGCGTTCACCCGGTCGGGGAACGACGCCCGCTGCAACGTCATCGCGCAGAGCGTGATCGCCTGTCGGGTCGTCATGGCCGCTCCCTTCTTGTGCGCTATACGCACATCTGTGCGCATAATAAACACTATGGGTGTCCCGGGGCAATGCCGGGCGAGGTCTGACGTGGCCTCTCCTTGTCCGGCGGGGGTGGTTGCTCCCTACTTCGGGGCCGGGTGGAGCGCTGTTTGGATCCCCTCGCCTTTCGGCCCCTCCGTGCCGGTCCGTTTCGCCGCCACCGGATCCGTCTTTCGTCGTCCGGCGAGGTGGCGTCACTAGGGCGCACGGCGGTGCGCTGTGCGCACGACTGTTCCCGAGGGTATTGCGGGGGAACTCGCCTGCGATTACTATGCGCACAATCGTGCGGATAGCGCACGAATCATCCATATCGACGCCGGGATGACGGACGGGCCGCCGTGGCCGTACCGAGGCGAGGCCGGCGGACCCGCGACCACGACACATGGAGAACCACATGGACCCTGATCCCGGAATCGCCGCCGTCGTGGACGCCTGCCCGTCCATGGACGGCGGCGACCTCGTCGCGTCGCACCGGTACCCGGGCACCGTCCGCGGATTCGGCGTGATGCCCGCGCCGATCTCCGCCGAGGCCGGCGGAGCGCGGGCCGGCGCCCTCCTGCGGTCGCCTCGTGTCTCCGTCCGGCAGGGGGTGACGGTGTGACCAGGTTTCTTCTCCGCCGGCTGGCGCTGGCCGTCCCGACCGTGTTCGGCGTGTCCCTCGTGGTCTTCGTGACCACCAAGCTGGTGCCGGGCGATCCGGTGGCCAGCCTGCTCGGGCCGCTCGCGACGCCCACCGCGCGGCAGGAGCTGAGCAGCAGGCTCGGCCTGAACGAGCCGCTGCCCGCGCAGTTCTTCACCTGGCTGTGGAACGTCGGACAGGGCCGGTTCGGCACGTCCATCCAGTTACAGCGGGACGTGCTCGACGTGGTCTGGTCCGCCTTCGGCAACACCGCGCTGCTCGCCGCCGCGGGGGCGTTGATCGCGTTCATCGGCGGCGTCGCGCTCGGCGCGGTGGGTGCGTTCAGCTCCCGCAGGCCACCTCGCTGGCTGGCCTCGGCCTTCTCCTTCCTGGCCATGTCCGTGCCCCAGTACTCGATCGCGCTGCTGTTGGTCGTGGTGCTCGCCGTGCGGTACCGGGTGCTGCCCGCGGGCGGCATGCGCGACCCGATCTCCGGTGGCGGGCCGGGTGACGTGCTGTTGCACCTCGTCTTGCCCGCCGTCGCGGTGGCGATGATCCCGATGGGCGTCATCGCCAGGATGCTCTCCGCCGCCCTCGCGGACGTCCTGGCCAGTGACCACATCGACGCGATGCGGGCCAGGGGGCTGCACCGCGCGACCATCGCCAGGCACGCCCTGCACAACGCGCTTCCCTCACTGCTGACCATCGTCGGGCTGCAGCTCGCCTACCTCGTCGGCGGTGTCGTCTTCGTGGAGACGATCTTCTCCTGGCCCGGGCTCGGTCACGCCCTCTACAACGCCATCGCCGCCAGGGACCTGCCGCTCATCCAGGGCGGCGTGCTGTTCATCGCGGTCTCGTTCGTCCTGATCAACCTCGTGGTCGACGGCGCCCACGCCCTCATCGATCCCCGAGTACGGAGGTAGCCATGGCCATCAGCCCGCCCTCGCCAAGAAGCCGCCCACCGGCGGCCCTGGTCGCCGGGACAGTGGCGGTTCTCGCGCTCGTGCTGGTGGCGGCGCTCGCGCCGTTGCTGCCGCTGCCCGACCCCGACGTGGGCGACCTGTCGCACCGGCTGCTGTCCCTGGGCAGCCCCGGCCACCCGCTCGGCACCGACGGCCAGGGGCGTGACGTGCTGAGCCGGCTGGTCTGGGGCACCCAGGCCTCGCTCGTCGCCGGTCTGGTGCCGGTCGCGGTCGCGGGCACCCTCGGCACGCTGCTCGGCATCGTCGCGGGACTCGGCGGCCCCCGCCTGGAGAACACGGTGATGCGCGGGCTGGACGTGATCTTCGCCTTCCCCGCGGTGCTGCTGGCCATCTCCATCGCCGCCTCGCTGGGCGCGGGACTGGTCAGCATGCTGGTCGCGCTGTCGGTCATCCTCGTCCCCGCGGTCGCCAGGGTCGTCGTCACCGAGGTCGCCGGGCTACGTGAGCTGGACTTCATGCAGGCCGCACGGGCCAGCGGCGCCCGTTGGCCGACCATCGCCAGGTGGCACGTCCTGCCCAACATCCTGCCCCAGGTCAGCGTGTACTGCTCGGCGCTTGTCGGTCTGTGTGTCGTGCTCGGGGCCGGGCTGTCCTTCCTTGGCCTGGGCGTCGCGCCACCCCGCGCCGAGTGGGGCGCGATGGTCGACGACCTGCGTCAGCACGTCTTCACCGCACCCCTCCTCGCGCTGCTCCCCGCCGCGGCGATCTTCCTCGCCTCCGTGGTGTTCAACGTGCTCGGCGAGGGGCTGCGCAGCCACTTCGACGTGAGGTCGAGGCACACCGCATGAGCGAGCTCCTGGAGATCGAGAACCTGACCGTCGACTTCGTCGCGGGGCAGCGGGTCGCACACGCGGTCCGCGGCGTCACCCTCCGGCTCGGCGCAGGCCGTACCACGGTGGTGCTCGGCGAGTCGGGCAGTGGCAAGTCGGTCACCGCGCGGGCGGTCATGGGCCTGCTGGGTGGCGGGGCACGGGTCGGCGGCGCGGTGCGGCTCGGCGGCGAGTCCCTGCTGGACCTGAACGAACGGGCCATGCGGTCGCGGCGGGGTCGCGACATCGGCCTGGTGCCGCAGGACCCCGGCGGCTCGCTGGACCCGCTGCGCAAAGTGGGCGCGCAGGTCGCCGAGGTGCTGCGCGCCCACGGCGTCCTGACCTCACGCGCCGCCAGGCGCGAGCGGGTCATGGAACTCCTCACGCTGGCCGGGATCCGCACGCCCGAGCGCGTCGCCAAGTCCTATCCGCACGAACTGTCCGGAGGCATGCGTCAGCGGGTCGTCATCGCCGCCGCCATCGCCTGCGGCCCGCGGCTGCTGATCGCCGACGAGCCGACCACCGCGCTGGACATGACCGTGCAGGCCCAGATCCTGGAGCTGTTCGGCAGCCTCCAGCGCGAGCTGGACATGGCGATCCTGCTGGTCACCCACGATGTGGGCGTCGCCAGGCTGATGGCCTCCTCGGTCGTGGTCATGTACGCGGGACGCGTCGTCGAGGAAGGCCCCGGGGACCGGGTGCTCGACCGGCCCGCCCACCCGTACACCGCGGCGCTGCTCGGCGCGCAGCCCCATCCCGGCGTTCCGCGCGGCGAGCTGGTCGGGCTGCCCGGCCTGCCGCCCTCGGCGACGACGGTGACCGAGGGGCGGTGCGCCCTGGTCCCGCGCTGCGCGCACGCCGTCGCCGAGTGCTCGACGACGTCACCCGTCCTCGAACCCGTCACCGACGGCGGCTCCGTCGCCTGCCCGGTGCCGTGGACCGCCGACGAACGGAGAGTGGGATGACCGAGCCGTTGCTGTCCGCGACCGGCCTGTCCAAGCGCTTCCCCAACGGGGTCGCGGCCGTTGACGACGTCAGCCTGTCCCTGCGCCGGGGGGAGATCCTCGGCCTCGTAGGCGAGTCGGGCAGCGGCAAGTCCACGACCGCCAAGATGGTCCTGCGGCTGCTGCGCCCCGACGCCGGACAGGTCGTCTTCGCCGGGCACGATCTGACCAGGGCCACGGGCGCGCAGCTGCGGAGGCTGCGGGCCAGGCTCCAACTGGTGCCGCAGTCCCCGCAGACCTCGCTGAACCCGCGGCTGACCGTGGGAGAGGCCATCGCGTTCAACCTGCGGGCGCACGGCTGGCGCCGGTCGGCGATCCAGGCCAGGGTCGCCGACATGCTCGACCGGGTGGGCGTCCCACCGGCCGACGCGGGCCGGTATCCGCACGAGATGTCCGGCGGCCAGGTCCAGCGGGTCGCCCTCGCCAGGGCACTGGCCACCGACCCCGAGCTGATCGTCTGCGACGAGGCGGTGTCCGCGCTGGACAAGAGCATCCAGGCCCAGGTGCTGAACCTGCTGGCCGAACTCCAGCGCGAGACCGGCGTCGCCATCCTGTTCATCTCCCACGACCTGGCGGTCGTCGAGCACATCGCCGACCGGGTGGCCGTGATGTATCTGGGGCGGGTGGTCGAAGAGGGGGACACCCACCAGATCTGGACGGCCCCGAACGATCCCTACACCCGAGAACTGCTGTCCTCCATCCCGCCGATTCGCTGAACCCACGGTCACCTCAGGAGATCCACCATGTCCCTCACCCCCCAGCGTGCCCTGCTCGCCCTGGCGCTCGGCGCCTGTCTCGCCACCGCCGCCTGCGGTTCCGGTGCCCAGCCGACCGGCGGCGCCCCGGCCTCCGGCTCCGGTGGCACCCTCGTCATCGGCATGACCGCCTCGGAGATCCCCGGCACCGACACGGTCCTGTCGTTCACCCAGGGCTTCGAAGGCGACAGATTCGTCAACTTCCAGCTCTACGACGGACTCACCCGCTACAACCTGAAGCAGTCGGACAGGACACCGGAGGTCATCCCCGGCCTCGCCACCTCCTGGGAGACCAGCGAGGACGGCCTGACCTGGACGTTCCACCTGCGCAAGGGCGTGACCTTCACCGACGGCACCCCCTTCGACGCCGACGCCGTCGTGTTCGCCTTCGACCGGCTGCTGAAGAAGGACAGCCCCTTCTACTACCCGGCCGCCGCCGGTGCCGCGGGCCTGTGGAGCGGCCAGATCAAGGCGTACGAGAAGGTCGACGGCGAGACCGTCAAGATCACTACCCCCCAGCCGACCGGGCACCTGCTCAGCGACCTGACCTTCCTCACCTTCCCCAGCCCCACCGCGGTCAAGAAGCACGGCAACCAGGACTTCGCCCTGCACCCGGTGGGCACGGGCCCCTTCGTCTTCGAGTCGCTCACGCCCGGCCAGCAGCTCGTCCTCCTGCCGAACAAGAACTACTGGGGCGGGGCGCCCAAGCTCGGCAAGCTGGTCCTGCGGCCCATCCCCGACGCGGCCGCGCGCACCGCCGCGCTGCGGTCCGGCGAGGTCAACTGGATCGAGTACCCCAGCCCCGACGACGTCGAATCCCTGAAGTCCTCGGGATACTCCCTGCTCAGCGACAACTACGACCATCTCTGGTACTGCACGTTCGACCAGGCCAAGAAGCCGTGGAACGACGTCCGGGTACGGCAGGCCGCCAACTACGCCATCGACAGGAAGTCCATCGCGGAGAACCTGCTCAAGGGCACCGCGGACCCGGCCTACCAGCACGCGCCCAGCTCGACGGAGGTGTACGACCCGGCGAACGACACCTACTCCTACGACCTGGCCAAGGCCAAGGCGCTGCTCTCCGAGGCGGGCGTCTCCGGCGGGTTCAGCGCGACCCTGGCCGTCCCCACCGGAGGCTCGGGCAACCTCGTCCCCATCCCCATCGCCACCGCCCTGCAGGACCAGCTCGCCAGGATCGGGATCACCGTGAAGATCCAGAAGGTCGAGTGGTCCGCGCTGCTCGCCGACCTGAACGCGGGCAAGCCGGCCGCGGGCGCCGACATCCAGTGCGCCTCCACCGTCACCTACCAGGCCGAATCGCTGATCCGCGCGTTCTGGGCCAAGGACTCGCCCGTGTACGACGGGCACTGGTACTCCGCGAAGGTCGACGAGCTGTCCAAGGAGGCCGAGCGGACACTGGACCCCGCCAAGCGGATCGAGCTGTTCCGCAAGGCCGAGCGGATCGTCAGCGCCGAGGCGCCCTACCTGTTCGTCGTCGGCGACCGCAACCCCAGGGTGATCGCCCCCGGGGTCAAGGGCCTGATCCAGCCGAAGTCCTGGTTCGTCGACCTGACCACCGTGTCCGTCTCCAACTAGCGTGTCGCCCCTGAGGAGAACCGAACGATGAGTGACGAGATTCGCTGGGCGGTCAACCTGCCGCTGCCCGGCCTGGCACCGCGTGACCACCGGCGGGTCGTCGAGGCGCTGCCCGACCTCGGCTACGCGGACGTGTGGACCGGGGAGGGCGGTGGCGTCGACGCGTTCACCCCGCTGGCCGCCGCGGCGGCCTGGCAACCGCGCCTCGGCGTCGGCACCGGCGTGGTACCGGTCCCCACCAGGGGGCCCGCGGTGCTCGCCCAGACCGCGGCGTCCCTGGCGGACCTGGCGGACGGGCCGGTCAGGCTCGGGATCGGCACCTCGGTCCCGGCCCATGTCTCCGCGCTGAACGGCGTGCCCTTCGACCGTCCGATCGCCCGCCTGCGCGACACGCTCAGGTTCCTGTCGAGCGCGTTGCGCGGCGAGCACGTCGACGAGGAGTACGAGACCTTCTCGGTCCGCGGCTTCCAGATGAGGGCGGCCAACGTCAAGATCGTCCTTGGCGCGCTCAGGCCGCGCATGGTGCGGCTCGGGCTGACCGAGGGCGATGGCTTCATCACCAACGTCCTCACCTCGGACGACCTCACCCAGGTCCTCCAGACCGCGGGCCCCCGGCCGGCGGGCAAGGAGATCGTGGTCAAGGTCTTCGTCTGCCCGACCGAGGACGCCGAGTACGCGCGGCGAGCGGGGCGGGCGTTCCTCGGCTGGATCCTCAACCAGCCGCCCTACCGGGCCTTCCACGACTGGCTCGGCCGGGCAGAAAGCCTTGACCGGTCGCGGGCCCTGTTCGACGCCGGTGACAGGGCGGCCGCGGGGCAGGCCCTGCCGGACGATCTGGTGGACGCGCTGTGGGTGCACGGGACGGTGGCCGAGTGCCGCAGGCAGATCAGCCGTTTCGTGCAGGACGGGGTGACCTCGGTCCTGCTCTACGTGGCCCCGACCCCCGGGCTGCTGTCCGGCCGGGACGATCTGGCGTCCGTGCTGTCCGGTCTGCGCCCGGCAGCCGGATAGCACCACCCCGCGAAAGATGTCACGGCTCCCGGGGCCGGATGACGCCACCCGTGAAGGGCGTCACGGCTCCCGGGGCCGGATGACGCCACCCGCGAAGGGCGTCACGGCCCCCGACGGGCCGCCGATCGTTCAGCGGCGGCGGACCTTGGTGGTCAGGCGGTTGAGGATGCGTTCCCACTCGGTGCCGAAGGGGTTCTCCTGGACGAGGTAGGTCCAGGTCGCGGTCGGGCGTTTGACGCCCGCGTCCTCGTGGTCGAGACCGTCGGAGGTGATCGTGGCCGTCTCGAAGGTCTCGATCGAACGTGACTCGGTCTCGGCCAGCATCCGCTCGTAGGCGGGCTTGGCCTCCTTGTTGAACTCGTCGATCGGGCTCAGGCGGCCGAGCGCGCGCAGGTGGATGCCCTCGCGCAGCTCGGCGAGGTAGGCCAGGTGGTCGGCCCACGAACGGTCGAGGTGGAACAGCACGATCTGCCTGGCGGCCTCGTGCAGCACCTCCTCGCCGACCGTCTCCCCGAGCGACGACCATCGCTCGGGGAGGGCCGACGCCAGGGCCTCACCCGCCGAGCGTCCGTGCAGGACCTTGCCGCGCAGGTCGAGCACCATGCTCCGGTGCTGCTCGAGCAGGCGGGTGTAACGCCAGGTGTTGCGGTGGATCTCCATGTCGACGCCCTCGGCGACACGCTGGGCGTGTCCCACGAGGTCGCGGTCCGGCACGCCCCTGGCGTACTCGTCCGCCACGTAATGGGTGATCAGATCGTCCTCGCCGCTCACGAAGAAGACCGAGCCGCCGGGATCGCCCTGACGCCCGGCACGGCCGCGGAGCTGGTCGTCCAGGCGGCTGCTGGCCTGCCGTCCCGAACCGATGACGTACAGCCCGCCGAGCTCCTCGACGCCCTCCCCGAGGCGGATGTCGGTGCCCCGGCCCGCCATCTGGGTGGAGACCGTGATCGCGCCCCGCTCTCCGGCCCTGGCGATGATCGAGGCCTCCTCGGCGTCGTTCTTCGCGTTGAGGACCACGCACTCCAGGCCACGGCCGCTCAGGGTCAGCGAGAGCCGCTCCGACTCGGCCACGTCCAGGGTGCCGATCAGGATCGGCCGCCCGGTCGCGTGCACCTCGACGATCTCGTCGACCAGGGCGCGGTCCTTGTCCATCCGGTACTCGAACAGCCGGTCGGGGTCGTCGGTCCGCACGCACGGCCGGTTGGGCTGGACCACGGCGACCTTGAGGTCGTAGAACTCGCGGAGCTGGTCGCCGACCGCCACCGCGGTGCCGGTCATGCCGCACCGCTGCGGGTAGCGGGTGATCAGGCCCTGCACGGTGATCGAGTCGAGGATCTCGCCGGTCGCGGAGGGCGGCAGTTTCTCCTTGGCCTCCACCGCCGCCTGCAGACCGTCGGGCCAGCGCTGCAGCAGCGCAACCCGGCCCCTGGACGGGTTGATCAGGTGCACCTTGCCGTCACGGACGATGTAGTCCACGTCCTTGGTCAGCAGGGCGTGCGCGTGCAGGGCGAGGTTGACCTCGGTCAGCGTGGCGGGGCTGTCGTAGAGGTCGACCTCAAGCGCCTGCTCGACCGTGTCGATGCCCTTGGTCGTCAGGTGCACGTTGCGAGCCTGGTCGTCGAGCTCGTAGTGGTAGCCCCTGACGAGCTGGCGGACCAGCGCCGCCATCTCCGGGACCGCGTCGCCGGGGTCGGTCGCCCCGGCCAGCACCAGCGGCACCCTGGCCTCGTCGACCAGCACCGAGTCGGCCTCGTCGACCAGCGCGACGTCCGGCGCGGGCACGACCAGGTCGGCCACGTCGACACGGGTCCGGTCGCGGAGCACGTCGAAACCGATCTCGCTGACCGAGCCGTAGGTCACGTCCTTGTCGTAGGCGGCCCTGCGCTCCTCCTGCGTCGAGGTCTGGCCGATCCAGCCGACCGAGACGCCCAGCGAGTCGTACAGCGGGCCCATCCACTCGGCGTCCCGCCGGGCCAGGTAGTCGTTGACCGAGATCACGTGGACCCGCTTGCCCTGCAGGGCGTATCCGGCGGCGGCCATCGCCCCGGACAGGGTCTTGCCCTCGCCCGTCGCCATCTCCGCGACGTTGCCGGAGAGCATGGCGAGCATGCCGACCAGCTGCACGTCGTAGGGCCGCAGCCCCAGGGTGCGCCGCGCGGCCTCCCGTACGACGGCGCAGAACTCGGGCAGGTCGTCGACCGAGGGGCCGGGCAGCTCGGCGAGCTCGCGGATCCGGTCCTCCCTGGCCCCCGCCGCCGCCACGGTCCGCTCGAAGGGCGTCAGGTCGATCGAACCGGGACGCTCAAGGAACCGCCTGAAGAGCTGAGTTATCGAGGCCACGTTCCCTCCAACGCCCGTCTCCGGGCTCACGTTCCCGACCGTCGGTTCCCGATCAACACTCTCATCCTCGTCTCACCGAACCGTACCGATCAGAACGATCACCGGATACCCCCGGGCGCCGGATGGCGAGTCACCATGTTCTCCACGGATATGTACGGCAGGCGCCACCGTGACCGTCCGCAGCCGAAGGGGCGCGAACGGGACGTCCTGCTCGCCTTGTCGGGATGTCCGGAATCCCGCGAAGATCCTGACATAGCCTGACAGGTATCGGCGCAACGATGAGGGCCATGACGACGATCGCACAGTTCATCGCCGTGAATCTCGACTGCGCCGAGCCCAAGCGGCTCGCGGAGTTCTACGCGGCGGTCTTCGGTTACGAGGTCCAGTACGCCGACGACGCGTACGCCGCCGTCGGCGACGGCACGATGACCATCTACTTCCAGCACAACCCCGACCGCAAGCCGGCGCCCTGGCCCGGTCCGGGCAAGCAGTTCCACCTGGACGTCCGGGTGCCCGACGTGAAGAAGGCCGTGGAGGACTACCTGGTGCTCGGGGCGACCAAGCCGGACTTCCAGCCGGGCGGGGACGGATGGGCCGTGCTCGCCGACCCGGAGGGCCACCTGTTCTGCGTCTGCCCGCCCAGGAACTAGCGGAAAAATGTCTTCTGGGGTGGATAAGCAGGCTGGGGCGGCGTTTCGCGGGAAAAATGGTTCTCGTCCCGCTTGGGCGGCCCCTTACCCACCCTTGGAGCGCTTTAAGCTTGCGGGATGACCCGAGAATCGCTTCTTTACCCATGTCTGCTCGCTTCCGGTGGGTGGCGATGACCTGGGTCGGTGTGTCGATCGCTCTGGTCGGTGCGCTGGGTTATGCCCTGGGAGCGGCGCTTCAGCAGTTCGAGGCGGTGTCGGAGGGCGCCTCGCTCAGGCTGATGAGACGGCCCCGCTGGTGGCTGGGCGGGGTGATCGGCTTCACGGGGGCATCCCTGCACGCGGTCGCGCTGAGCCTCGCCCCCCTGGTCGTGGTACAGCCGATCAGCGTGGCGACGCTGGTGTTCGCCGTGCCGCTGGCGGCGGTCCTGCACGGCAGGCGACCGCGTAAGGAGGAGATCCTCGGGTCGATCGCGGTGGCCGTCGGACTGCTCGGCCTGATGCTGCTCGTCCCGTCGCACGCCGCGACCCCCCACATGACGAACGGCGAGGCGCTCGGCTTCCTCGCCTGCGTCGGGCTGATCGTGCTGGTGGCCCAGCTGGCCGCGAGGAAGGTCTCGGGCTCGGCCAAGGCACTGCTGCTGTCGGTGGGTGCGGGGGCGGTGACCGCCAGCGTCTCCACCTTCGTCAGGGTGGTCGGCGGCGGCCTCGAAGGAGACCTCAGCAGGCTGCTGACCTGGTTCACGGTCGCGATCCCGGTGCTGCTCGTCTGCGCGGTGGTGCTGCTGCAGAAGTCCTACGAGGTGGGTTACTTCGGCATCGCGTACGCGGCGGTCCAGGTGGTCGACCCCATCACCTCGATCATCGCGGGAGCGGTCCTGCTGAAGGAGCCCATGCCCACCGGGGCGGCCAACGTGATCCCCGCCCTTCTCGCCGCCGCGGTGCTGATCTGGGGGACCGTCACCCTGGGGCGGCTCTCCCCCGATCACGGCGGCAGCCGTACTCCCGTCCGCGAGCCCGCCTCGGTCGCGTCGTAGCGTCGCGGCGCCCCGGCCCGCCGATCACGTGCCGGGCGGTGCCCAGCCGAGGATCTCGTCCATCTCGCTCGTCACACGCGCCGGGGCCAGTCGCCAGGTGAGTGCCATCATCGTGTCGCGCAGCCGTACGGCCAGCGGGTTGCGCAGCTGCGTGGTCCGGCAGATCGACGCGGACCTGGCCACGATTTTCGAGGTCCGTGCCATCCTGGCCTCGGTGTAGGCGGCGAGGCCGCCCTTCTCTCCCGCGACGTGGGCCAGCACCACCGCGTCCTCGATCGCCTGGCAGGCCCCCTGGCCCAGGTTGGGGGTCATCGGGTGGGCCGCGTCGCCCAGCAGGGCGATCCTGCCCCGATGCATCGCGGGCAGTGGGGCGGGGAGGTGGTGGACGTCGTTCCTGAGCACCTTCTCGGGTGAGGCCGCGGCGAGCAGTTCGGGAATGGGGGAGTGCCATCCGCCGAACAGGCGCAGCAACTCGGCCCGCTGGTCTCCGCCCCCTCCTCCCGACGGAACCGTGTCGGTGGCGTAGCAGTAGGCCAGCCCGCCGGCCAGTGGTGTGACCCCGAAGAGCCTGCCCGCACCCCAGCTCTCGAAGGTCTGGGCGGGAACGCCGCCGCGCGGCACGATCAGCCGCCAGCTCGTGACCCCGGAGTAGCGGGGCTTCGGGTGGCCGGGGAACAGCGCGGTCCTGGTAGGGGAGTGGATGCCGTCCGCGGCCACCACCAGGTCGGCCTCCAGGTCGCCGGTGTCGGTGGTCACCAGGCCGCTGCCGGGATCGGCTCCGCGCACCGTGGTGTTCAGCCGGACCGAGCCGGGGGCGAGCCCGGCTGAGAGCGCGTCGACCAGGTCGGCGCGGCGCAGCAGCACCATGGAGTCGCCGTTCCTGGCGGAGACGGCCTCATCGGTCGTCCTCATCAGCCACCGGCCGTCCGGGCGTCTGACCCCGCCCTCGCCGCGGACCGCCGACAACGCGCGGATCTCGTGGCCGATGCCGAGCGTGTCCAGCGCCTTGAGCGCGTTGGCCGCGATCGCCAGCCCGGATCCGACCGGCTCCAGGGAGGGGGCCCGCTCGCACACCGTCACGTCCCAGCCTCGCCGCCGCAGTGCCACGGCGGCCGTCAGCCCGCCGATTCCCGCCCCGATCACCACTGCGCGCGCCATGGCCCGCTCCTTCACTACAGTTGTAGTCACTACGGATGTAGTGAAGGTTACTCTTCTCGCCGCTTAACTACAAATGTAGTATTGACGGGTGAAGTCCCAACGTGCCGAGCTGGTCGCCGAGGCCGCCATCACCCTGCTGGCCGAGCGTGGCATGCGTGGCCTGACCCATCGGGCGGTGGACGAGGAGGCGGGGCTGCCGCCCGGTTCGACGTCCAACCTCGCCCGCACCCGCCTGGCGCTGCTCGAACTGGCCCTGGAACGGCTCACCGAGCTGGAGATCGTCGCGTTCGCGTCCGTCCTCGACGTCGGCAGGACGGACGAGCCCGCCGCGTTCGCCGAGGCGGCGGTCCAGGTGTTGTGGACACAGCTCACCGTCGACCGCCGCAGGACGGTCGCCCGTTACGAACTGGCCCTTGAGGCCACCCGCCGCCCCGAACTGCGCAAGGTTTACGACGAGGCGGGAAGTCGTTTCCGCGATCCCGCGGTCGCGATCCTCGCCGCCGCGGGTTCGTCGGATCCGGTACGGCACAGCCGCCAGATCGTCGCCTTCAGCGAGGGGGTGATGTTCGACGCCATCGTCGGAGCGGGGGCCGCCCCAACCCTTGACGATCTCCGCCTCGGCGTCGGGGAACTGCTGAGAGGGATGCTTCCCCAGCCCCCGTCACGACCTGAACGCTAGCCTCCGCCGGTGCGTGCCGAGGTTTTCCGCTGCGTGTGGGGGGCTTCCACGCGTGTCAGACGGGCACGATGGGCGGGCCACTCGTCGTCCAGGATGCTGAAGTAGGCCGTGTCGCGCCACGAGCCGTCGGGGCGGCGGCGATGGCGGCGCAGGACACCCTCCTGGACGCCGCCGATGCGGCGGACCGCCGCCTGGGAACGGGTGTTGAGGACGTCGGTCTTCAGCTGGACCCGGTTCACGCCGAGCTTGTCGAAGGCGTGGTCGAGCAGCAGGATCTTGCACGAGGTGTTCACGCCCGAGCGCCACACGGCTCGGCCGTACCAGGTCCAGCCGATCTCGATGCTCTCCTCGAACCCCGGGGTGTCGATGTAGGCGGTCCAGCCGACCGCGCGGCCGGTCTCCTTGACGACCACCGCGAACGGCACGAGGTCCCGGTCGTGGATGAGCCCCGCGGCGATCTTCGCCAGCTCCGTCTCGGTGTGTGGGGTGGCGACCGGGAGCCAGCGCCACACCTCGTCGTCGCCCCCGCCGGAAAGGAACAGCTCGGGGACGTGCGAGGGGCTCAGCGGCTCAAGTCGTACGGCATCGCTTTCGAGGGTCACGGGGGCGGGCATGGTCGCGGTCATGAAGACGACCTTATGACCGGTCGTGACCTGCCGGAAGGTCCACTTGGGGCGTGTCTTCCGTGACCACCTCGCGCCCTGCCCTCCGGTGGGCCCGGGGCGGGGTCATCGTGGTGCCAGGCCGTACAGAAGGGTGTCGATGACCAGGGCGGCCAGCGCGTCCGGATCGTCGGCGGAGCGCGGCCCCGCGGCGGGGGAGCCGTGCACCACCTCGCTGATCAGCGCGAGGTAGACCTGCCGTGCCCAGAGCAGGTCGGTGCCGGGGCGCAGTATCCCGGCCTCGAGCGCGCGTGTGAACACCACGTCGCATTTGGCCATGACCTCGTCGTAGATGCGCGCGGCCTCCTCACCGGGCGGGGGCAGGGTGCCGAGGGCGAACCGCCATCCGGACTTGATCTGGAGCACGTTGGCCGTCGCCTGGTGCATGGCGATCAGCGGTGGGGCGGTGTGTGGCCTGGCGGCGTCGACGGCCTCGCTGATCTCCTGCCAGGCGGAGGTCGCCATGGTCTCGACGAGGGCCTCCCGGCTGGCGAACCGCCGGTGGACGGTCGTCCTCGCGACCCCGGCGGCCTCGGCGATCTGCTCCATCGTCGCGCCCGGATTCTCGCTGAGCAGCCGCTCCGCCGCCTCCAGGATGGTCCGGACACTGCGCTCCGCGTCCGCCCGCAACCGGCGCCCCGTCGTTTCCATGGACAGAGGCTACAGCACCGCACCGTTTGAGAATTTATCTGCAACACATATGTTGCCGTTATTTGGCTAGCTGCTACGTTTGTGACACAGGAACCCAAGCCAAGGGAGTTTCGCGATGAACACCACCGCTCTCGTGACCGGCGCCTCCTCGGGCATCGGCGTCGAGTTCGCCCGCCAGCTCGCCGCGCGCGGTCACGACCTCGTGCTGGTCGCCCGCTCAGTCGGGAGACTGGAGAGCCTGGCCGAGGAACTGCGGAAGGCGCACGGCGTGCGGGCCGAGGTCGTCGGCCAGGACCTCGCCGCTCCCGACGCGGCGTCACGGGTGGCCGCGGAGGTCGCCGCCAGGGGGCTCACCGTCGACCTGCTCGTCAACAACGCGGGCTTCGGCACCGGGGGCCGCTTCGAGGAGATCCCGGCGCAGCGGGAGCACGACGAGCTGATGGTCAACGTCGTGTCCCTGGTCGGCCTGACGCACGCGTTCGTCCCCGGCATGATCGCTCGTGGCGGCGGCGCGGTCGTCAACGTGGGATCGATCGCGGGATTCCACATCTCGCCCTACATCGCGACCTACGCCGCGTCGAAGGCGTTCGTGCTCAACTTCAGCCTGGCGCTGTGGAGCGAGTTCAGGGGCCGGGGGGTCAAGGTGCTCGCCGTCGCCCCGGGACCGGTCGAGACCGCGTTCTTCGAGGTGATGGGCACGAGGGCGGCGGCGATCGGGGCGCGGATGAACACGGCGGAGCGGGTGGTCCGCAGCGCGCTGCGGGCCCTCGACCGCGACCGCGGCTACGTCGTGCCGGGGCTGAGCAACTTCGGCATGGCCCACCTCATGCCCCGGCGTCCGCGCAAGCTCAACGCGCTGATCGCGCGAATGATCACGAAGGGGGTCGCGACGGCCTCCTCCGGTGTCACCGGGGACACGGCGGCGGGCGCCGCGTGAGGACCGTCCCGCGCCGCCACCGGGCCGCCGGGACCGCCCCGTCCGGCGCCGCGTCATCCGCCCGGCCGGTCGCTCACCTCGGCCTCAGCGAGGTGAGCAGCAGGTCGGCGAAGTGATCACCGACCTCGGAGCCGGAGAGCGCGCCCTCGGGGCTGTACCAGTTGCCCAGATGGTGGATCGAGCCGAAGAAGAAGTCGACGACGATCTCGGCGGGCGTGTCGTCCCTGAAGATGCCCTCGCGCTGACCCTCGGCCACCAGGTCGCGGAAGCGCTCGTGATAGCGGCGGCGCTCGGCGCGGACGCGCTTTCGCGTGTCGGGCGCGAGCAGGTGCATCGAGCGAAAGAAGATCTTCGAGTCGTCCAGGTTCTCGATCGTGGTCCGCACGACGTCGGAGGCGGCGGCGTGGAGACGCTCCTTCACCGAGCCGGGACCGTCGGCGAACTCGGTGAGCCGCTCCATCTGCATGCGCAGCACGCGCCCGTAGATCTCGTGCAGCAGGTCGTCCTTGGAATCGAAATAGTGGTACATCGCGCCCTTGGTGACACCGGCCGCGGAGACGACCTCCTGCACCGAGGTAGCCTCGAACCCCTGCTCCGCGAAGAGCCGGGTGGCCTCGCTGAGCAGGCGCTGCCGAACCGGCTCGCGGTCCTGAGTCATCAGTCTCCCATCGTGTGGTGTGGGAAAGCATACCGACTGGTCGGTTAAACCGCTGGAAGCTATCCGAGTTGTGTTAGTTCCATCACCTTTGGATGGTCCGGGGTGCCCCGAACCCCCGGGTGGGTATTTGATGTCCGAGGATCTTCAGCGTCGCAGATCCGCGCGTCCACCTGACCATTCGACTCTCGGGAGTTCGCTGTGCCCGGCGGATCGATCTACGTGACGAGCGAGGAGCCGGTTCACGGTCACTCGCCCCAGGTCATGTACGAGCAGTTCTGGCGCAAGGAGGCGGACCAGCGCTGGAAACAGCGCGGTTTCAAGGCGGCCGGAGGCCTGGCCGTCGGTCTCGTGCTCGCCTACCGGTTCGCCCTCCCCGCTCCCGTGCTCGTCGCTCTCGTGTGCGGGCTGCTGGTCGGCGCGGGCGACATGTTCTGGACCTGGCGCTCCTACGAGGCCACCGCGGTCTGGCGGGGCAGGCGCAGGGGCGAGACCATCACGGGAAGGCTGCTGCGCCGCAGGCTCAGCAGGCGTGGCTACCGGATCCTCGCCGGCCGCGCCGTACCCGGAGAGGCATCGATCGACCATCTGGTCATCGGGCCCGGTGGCATCTGGGTGGTCGACAACGAGGCGTGGTCCCCGGACACCGAGATCGCCAGGTACGGCGAGCGGCTGTTCTTCGGCGAGAAGTACGGCACGTCGGTGGCCAAGGCGCTCGTCAAGGCCTCGGAGTCGCTGGCCGAGGTCCTCTCGCGCGAGTCTGGCGTCCCCGTGACGATCGAGCCGCTGCTCGCGGTGCACGGCGGCGAACTCAGGCGGACGGTCAGCGCGGAGGGGCTCACCCTGCTCAAGCCGCGCCTGGTGGCGCGCTGGATCCTGGCCGGGCCGCGCATGGAGCTCGACGAGGACCAGGTGGAGCTGCTCGCCAGGACCGCGGCCAGGGTGCTGCGCCGGATGAACTGACCGTCGCTCTTTCGGGAGACGTGGGGCGGCGCCCGGCGAACGCCCGGAAGGCCGGAAAGAGAGCCGCTCCGCGTGTCCGGCGCAGGTTCCGCGCACGACGGTTCTCTGTGTGCCCGATGGCCCCCGTGTCCGGCGCGAGGGGGTCAGGCGAGCCGCTCGACGAACGCCGCGAGCTGGGCGACGTTCCGGCACTCGTACATCGGGACGATCCCGCCGTAGGCTGTCGCCAGTGAGTCGCCCGTGTCCCACTGCTTCCTCGGCTCCGGGTTCAGCCAGTGGGAGTGCCTGGCCCGCAGGCTCAGCTGTCGCAGCGTCTCCAGCGCGGGCGGCTGGTAGTTGGACCTGGCGTCGCCCAGGATCAGCAGGGACGTCTTCGGGCCGACGGCGTCGCCGTGGCGCTCGGCGAACCGCTCCAGCGCGTAGCCGTAGTTCGTCCGCCCGAAGCGCACCATGTCGGCCTCCTTCGCCAGCCGCGTGATCGACTCGGCCACGTCGGCGCCAGGGGCGAAGAAACGGGTGATCTCGTCAACGGTGTCCACGAAGCCGAACGCCCTGACCCTGGCGAACTGCTCGCGCAGCGCATAGGTCAGCAGCAGCGTGAAGTGCGCGAAGGAGGCGACCGAGTCGCTGGCATCGCACAGGACGACCAGCTCGGGCCGGTGCGGCCGGCGTGGCCTGTTGAAGGTGCTCAGCGGCACCCCGCCGCTGGACAGCGAGGCCCGGACCGTCCGGCGGAAGTCCAGGCGGCCACGGTGCCCGAGCCGGTGCTTGACGGTCAGCCGGGTGGCCAGGCGGCGGGCGAGTGGATACACCTCCCGACGCAGCCTGGCCAGGTCGTCCCTGGTCGCTCCCAGGAAGTCGACCCGCTCAAGCGGCGGCCGCACGGCCGAGCGCGCGATCCGCTCGATCCCCGACTCCTCGGCGATCCTGCGCCGCACGTCGGTGGCGACGGCCTCCTCGAAACGCCTGGTGTTCGCGCTGATCCGCTGCCGGGCGACCTTCTCGGCGAGGCCGCCGCGCTCTCGCCCCTCCAGGACCTCGGCCAGCAGTCTGGCCATGAGCGTCTCGGGGGACAGTGCCCGCAGCACCGGATAGGAGAACCAGCTCTGCCTGCCGGGTCCCGCGCTCTGGCGGCCGAAGCGCTCGACCATCGCGCGGGCGAACTCGTCCGTCCTCGTCGTTGCCTCAGTGCCCAGCAGCAGCCCGGCCAGCCGGTCGCGCAGCTCGGGGATCCCGGCGGTCTCCGGGGTGAATCCGGGGACGCCCTCCTTCTCAGGCGTGGTGCCCTCCCCGGGCGCGGGGTGGTCCTCATCGCGGCGGCCGTACAGGCCGGTGGTCGAGGTGGGAAACCACAGGTCGAAGAGGATGTCGAAACCGGGACGGTGCGAGGGCCGTTTGACCAGGGTCGAGGCGTACGCGGCGCGTAACCACTCCCGTTCCGTGAGGTCGATCATTCCGAGCGCCCTGGCGGCGTCCAGCCCCTCAGCGGGTGAGACCGGCAGCCCGGCCTGGCGCAACGCGTGCACGAAGCCGACATGCCGGTCGAGCAGGCTCACCGCCGACCTCCCGCCTCACCGGTCAAGGCGCCCCTCATCTCCCAGGGCAGGGCGTCCGCTGACCGCGCCCTGCGGCCGGGGGCGTTCACCGGTGCCGGTCGCCGTGACGTACTCGCCCGTGATGCCGGGCCGCTGGGGGCTTTCAAAGGCCCAGCTCCTTGCGCGCCCGGCTCTGGTCCGAGGCGTGCTTGAGCACGACCCCGAGGGTTGCGCCCGCGGTCTCCTCGTCCAGTTCGGCCCTGCCCAGCGCGAGCAGGGTGTTGGCCCAGTCGACGGTCTCCGCGACGGAGGGTGCCTTCTTCAGCTCCAGGGTGCGCAGCGTGGCGACCGTGTGCGCGAGCTGTTCGGCCAGGGCCGCCTCGATCGCCGGAACCCGCGCCAGCACGATGTCGCGCTCGCGCTCCGGCGTGGGGTACTCCAGGTGCAGATAGAGACAGCGCCGCTTCAGCGCCTCGGAGAGCTCACGGGTCGCGTTCGAGGTCAGCACCACGTACGGCCTGCGCACCGCGCTGATCGTGCCGAGCTCGGGAATGGTGACCTGGTAGTCGGACAGGACCTCCAGCAGCAGCCCCTCGACCTCGACGTCGGCCTTGTCGGTCTCGTCGATCAGCAGGACGGTCGGTGTCTCGGAGCGGATCGCCCGTAGCAGCGGTCTCTCGAGCAGGAACTCCTCGGTGAAGATGTCGTCGTGGGTGGTGTCCCAGTCCTGGTCCCCGCCCGCCTGGATCCGCAGGAGCTGCTTCTTGTAGTTCCACTCGTACAGTGCCCTGGCCTCGTCCAGCCCCTCGTAGCACTGCAACCTGACCAGCCGGGCCCCGGTCGCCTCCGCCACGGCCTTGGCGAGCTGGGTCTTGCCGACCCCGGCCGGCCCCTCGGCCAGCAGCGGCTTGCCGAGCGCGCCCGCGAGGAAGACCGAGGTCGCGATGGAGTCGTCGGCGAGATAGTCCACGGCACCGAGCCGCTCGCTGACGTCGGCGGGCGAGGCGAACCACATATGTGCTCCCGAACATGGCCGAATGTTGTTCTACCCTAACCGCTGCCCCACTCCGCCGGTGATCTCGCCGGATTTCGAAGCCCTGTCGGAAGTGCGCTATCCTTCAAGGGCTTCAAGCGCCGCTAGCTCAGTTGGTTAGAGCAGCTGACTCTTAATCAGCGGGTCCGGGGTTCGAGTCCCTGGCGGCGCACCACACATCCGACCAGCGCATCTCTTGATCACAGGGGATGCGCTGTTCGCGTTTCCGGTGTCCCGATTCGTCCCGGTTTCTGCCCGATGTTTGCTCCATGTTGGCTCGAACGCCGCCGTTCCGGCGGAAACGATCATTTCGACCCGCCGCAGTGGCCATGATCGCCACAGGATTTCATCGGAACCTTCGCCAAGCGCCCATCTTCACGGGCCTCCCCTTCGGCAAGCACAGGCTCGGACGATCGACACGAGACGCTCTGTTCGCGACATGAGCGGACGGTTTCGGAACCTTGGATTTCTGGAGACGTTGCCTTCTTGGCTGCATTCCGGGCTTTGAGGCTTCCGGTCGCCCCGGAAGGCCCGCCGCGCCAGTAGCCCCGAGAGCGCGGAGTCGGTGCCGAGCCTGGTCGGCTCGACCGTCTGGTGGGGGCGGGTCGCCCGGATGTGTTCGCAGATGCGCTGCCAGTGATCTGCCGCGCAGTCGGCCAGCGCGGTCTCCAGCGCGTTGTCCGCGGTCTCGACGTCGCGGACCTCGAAGTACGACTGGATCTCGAACAGCTCGGCGGCCTGCTCGCGCAGTTCCATGATCTCTTCGAGGCGAAGCGTGGCGAGGAGATCGGGTGGCGGGCCCTCGACCATACGGTAGGCCGTCTCCATCAGCTCGGCCGAGCCCAGCCGGGAGTCGGCTCTGCTCTGCTCGGCCCTGTCACCGGCGAGAACGGCCTCGGCCAGGCCCGTGCTCTGGCCCGAGTCCCAGTCGGAGCCCAGAATTCGGGCGTTGAAGAGGTCGGCGTGGGCCGTCTCGTCGAACAGGCCATGAATCTGGATAAGCGGACTTGAGACCGGTAGTCCGGGGTCGTCCAGCAAAGCGAAGACCGGAGAGTGCGAGAACTGTGGCCGCGCCAGGATCTCGTCATAACGGCGGCGCAACTCACTCGGCTGCTGAGCCAACAGCCCGGCCAGAACCGAGTCCGCTGAGTTCGCCGCCGCGCGAACCTGCCGCATGAAGCCGTCTTTCGCCTGTGCGTGGTCGTAGGGAACGTCGTAGGGAACAACGATGGAACCGTCGGCGGCGAGCACCCCGTCAAGGTCGGCGACCATCCTCTCCCGCGTCTCGGAGATCGGAGAGATGACCCACCCGCCGCCATCCGGGCTGTTCTTCTTCCAGCTGCTCAACACATCGGCCAGGGAGTTGACCGGAACGCGCCGGTCCTCCAGGCGAAGGTAGGTGTCATTGCGGAGCCCCACCGCCACGACCCTGACAGCGACGAGTTCACGGAGCAGCCGATAGAAGTTGATCCCTCGCAGATCGCCTCTGCCGAAATCACCGACGACCCTGGGGTTGTCGATCAGCTGCGTGTCATGAACGAAGACGCGCTCGTTGAACAAAGCACCAAAAACAAGCAGAGCACGCAATTGTCTCGCCGAGCTGATTCCCGCCCAGATCGGCTCCAGGGCCGCGAACTGCGACGTCGCTCTCATCGCGGCAAGACCGAACGGTTCGTCGCGAACCATGGACCCGAGCACCCACCCCTCAAGACCAACATGAATCCCCGCCGGTGCGCGCCCAGTCAAACATAGGCAAATATCCGCTGGATAGGGAAAGTGCCCGGCGGCGCACCACATGAGAAACCCCAGCTCGGCACGCCGAGCTGGGGTTTCTCTGTTTTCGAGGATCCAGCCAGGCCGAGAAGCGTCCGTGGTCGTCCGGTGGATGCCCTTCGGCACGGTTCCGGCAGGTCTCCGGCGGAGGGTGCGACGGGTTCAATGTTCGGTTAATCGCAGACCTTCACCGCGTCGGTCGTGTTGTTCGCTGACTGCGGCACGTCGCCTTTCTCGCCGTCGGCCACCTCTACGAGTGTCTGCCATTCGGTGCCGGTCCAGTTGTACAGAGTGACTTTCTTGCCGGTCCGGTTCTGATATGAGGTGAGCCGGTCGCCCAAGCCGGCGCTCCCGATGTCATGAAGGGCGCATGTGGCGTCCTTTTGAACGAACAAGGAGCCCGTACCCTGGGGGCCGTCCCATCCGCAGAACGTTCCGCCGGGGCAGCTCCATCTCGCCGAGTCATCGGGCGGAGTGGGGGTGTCCCGGGGGCTCCCCTCCGTCGAGTCAGCGGACGGCTTGGTTCGATGCTTCGAGGAGGTCCCGCTGTGTGAGCCGTCACCGCCGCTCTTGGCTTCCTGGGTGGGGCCGTTACTGTCGGCTTGGCAGAACCCGAGCCTGAGACATAACTGCTGGCCCCATGATGGAGAGGTCACGACGGCCGAGGCCAGGCCTATGATGGCGACCGCTATGGCTATCCGCGAGCCGGATCCGCTTCGTTCATCCCTTGTCATGTTATTTCTTCCGACTTGGGGAAAATCTGGCCGATGATCATATGGTCGAGGTCGGACCATGAGGTCCTATGGATGGCGCAGCAGATTTGATCGGATCATCATCACTGCTGATGACCTCGACAGGATGGTCCCCGAATCGCGAAAGCCGGATTTTTCGTCACCTGCTTCCAGCGGTGCCGACGGCTGTCTTTATCTTCTGCGGTTTCGTCCATACACGTCAAGGTTGGTGGCGCAGCCCGATCCGGACTTTTTGGTGATCCTATTTTCATGCGGGAATGCCGCTCGAATCATGGAGTCTCCGGGCCGGATTCACCGGCCTGGAGTTTCCTTGTTGGGCGATCGTCCTGATCAGGTGTGGTTTCCGCCACGGATCAGCGGGGGCGGTCACGGACGTAGTGGTGGCCGAGGGTGTCGTCGTAGCGGCCGGTGGCACGGCAGCAGCGGCGGAAACCGCCGCCCGGAGCCGCAGGGGCACGGATCGTTGCGGCCGAGCTTCTCGGTCAGCTCCGTGTCGACGCCGACGATGCGGTTACCCCGCTTGACGCGGGTCTCGCTGGAGGGAACCCCCGGCGGCGCTTGCTGGTGGGCTCAAAAGGACATCTCTTCGCGGTACATGATGGGCCTCCCTGACAGTTGGGCAACTGCCACCGACGGTAGAACTCAGGGGGCGAGGAGGCGAACGATTTTCCTTCGAATGATCGAGGTAGGCGACGGCTTCGGCGCCGAACCGGTCGAGTTCAACGGCGAGGACGACCACGTCCACCTGCTCGTCCACTAATCGCCCAAAGTCGCTCTGTCCACCCTGGTCAACTCGCTCAAGGGAGCCTCCTCGCTATTCGACGAGCCGTGCGACCCGCGAGTGATGAGGTCAGGTCGAATGGCGATGATTTCTTCCCGGATTTCGAGCACCCGTCCGCCGGGGTGTTCACAGGATCCCGTCGCGTCAGGCGGCGCCGGGTCAGGAAGGCGGGCCGGTCGACCGGCCGGTGGTCCGGCGCCGGACGCGGGCCGTCGTGCGGTGGGTGGCCGACGTGGTCGGGACCGTCGAGGGGGAGCCCGCAGGGCTGATTTACAATGCCTGAAAGGGGCATCGTTGGCGAATATTCTCATTTGAGGCGTTCGTTGTCCCTCGGGGCCGTGCCGGTGGCCGCCGAACCCGGGCTCGTTTCGGGTCCGTGAGATCCGTGATCCTCAGCCGGCGGTTGGCGAGGTGCACCCTTGAGCACGCGACCGATCAGCGACCACGCCATGCTGTCCGACTGCCGGTCCGCCGCGCTGGTCACCTCGGACGGCTCGGTCGACTGGCTGTGCCTTCCCCGCTTCGACAGCCCGGCGCTCTTCGCCAGGCTGCTCGACGAGGACGCCGGGTACTGGAGCATCCGCCCCACCTGCCCCGCAGAGGTCACCCGCAGGTATCTGGAGCACACCCTGGTGCTCGAAACCACCTTCCATGGCCGCGACGGGACCGTGGTGCTCGTCGACGCGCTCGCCCTGGGCAGCAGGGAGCGCGGGCACTCGCTGGGCGTGGGCTCACCGGGAGTCCTGCTGCGCGAGGTGACGTGTGTCGAGGGACGGGTGACCCTGGAGACGGAGTACGCGCCGCGTCCCGAGTTCGGGCTCGTCCGGCCGTTGATGGAGCCGGTGCGCGGCGGGCTGGTCGCGCGCGGCGGTGCGAACGTCCTCACGCTGTCGGCCCCGGTTCCCCTGCGGGTGAGCGGCTCGACCGCGCGTGGCACGGTGACGCTGAAAGCCGGGCAGCGACTCTGCCTGGCTCTGCAGGCCAGTTCCAGCTGGGCGCCGGATCCGCCGCGCAGGAGCCCGTGGCACGTCCATCGCCGGATCAAGGACACCGTCGCCGGATGGCGCTCGTGGTCCAGGGCGCACCTCGGCTACCGAGGCCCCTGGGAGAAGGAGGTGGACCAGAGCGGGCGGGTGCTGCGCGCCCTGACCTTCGCCCCGACCGGCGCCATCGTCGCCGCGGCCACCACCTCCCTGCCGGAGAGCGTCGGCGGTGAGCGCAACTGGGACTACCGCTACACCTGGATCCGCGACACCAGCTTCACCCTCCAGGCGCTCGCCACCGCGACGTGCGAGGTCGAGGAGGCGGCCTTCTTCGCCTTCCTCGCCCGTGCCTCGGCCACCCAGCTCGACCAGGGGGCCGACCTGCAGATCATGTACGGCGTCGGCGGCGAGCGCGATTTGAGCGAGCGGCCGCTGCCCCATCTGACCGGCTGGCGCGGCAGCGCCCCGGTGCGCGTCGGCAACGACGCGTGGCGCCAGCGCCAGATCGACGTCTACGGTGAGCTGCTCGACGCGGCCGGTCAGCTCTACCGGCACGCGCGCCCGCTCGACGGGCTGACCTGCTCCTTCCTGGTCGGCGTCGCGGAGATGGCCGCTCGCCGCTGGCAGGAGCCGGACCAGGGCCTGTGGGAGGTGCGGGGGCCGGGGCGGCACTATCTGCACTCCAAGCTGATGTGCTGGGTGGCCATGGACAGGGCCGTCGCGCTGGCCCCCGTGCTGGGAGTCGCCGACCGCGTGGCCGGATGGAAGCAGACCCGAGAGCGGATCCGCGAGGCGATCCTGACACAGGGATGGAACCCGAAGGCGGGGGCCTTCACCCAGGCGTTCGGCTCAGAGGACCTGGACGCCGCCGCGCTGATGCTGCCCATGGTCGGCTTCCTGCCCGGCGACGACCCCCGCGTGCGCGCGACCGTCGACGCCGTCGCCACGCGGCTGACCGACGAACGCGGCCTGGTGCACCGCTACCGTGCCGCCGACGGGCTCGCTGGGGACGAGGGCACGTTCCTGCTCTGTACGTTCTGGCTGGCCCACGCCCTGGCACTCGCCGGGAGGAAGGCGCCCGCCAGGCAGGCGTTCGAGACCGCCGCGTCATACGCCAACGACGTCGGCCTGCTGGCGGAGGAGGTCGACTCCCTGACCGGCGAGCCCATTGGGAACTTCCCCCAGGCGTTCAGCCACATCGGCCTGATCAACGCCGCGGACGCCATCCGCGACAGCGGCGGATGACACGCCGGGGCTTCCGGTTGGAGACACCACCCATCGCGCCTCTTGGAGACGCCGCTCACCGCGCCTCGCCCCGCCTCGGGCCAGGACGACGCTGATAGATCATCCCAAATCAGACATATTTAAGATAAATGCCCTTCGTGGAGATGGGTTACCAAAGCCGGTAATCCGCTTGTTGGTGGCATCTGGCTGCATTATGTGGCGAATCACTCTCATCTTAATAAGCTCTGTCGAAGGTGGATGTTCAGCCGAAAGGCGAGTTGTCGGATTCGAGGTCGAATGTTGGTGGTTGCGGCTTTTTGGGAAAAAATGGCAAACTTAGTGACATTGTGTCTTGACCTGGGTGTGCGCAAGTTAACGGATAAGTCCGACATCCTCAATAAGGCGATAATCGAGCAAAAGAAGTGGGCGGTCGCCGTTTATCCGGCGATGTGCGAGGAAAACAAAGAGGCGCAAGGTGATCCGCAAAGGTTGTCGGAGGCGTTTTCCGGTCAATTTGGAGAACGCCGAAGCGCGGGGCAATCGATCTTTCAAGGGGGACGTGCAATGTCCAAGCTCAAGGGCGTCGTCGTAACATTCGTCGCCAGCAGCACGGTGCTGACAAGCGGAGTCGTTGGCCTCGGCGCCGCGACCACCGTCACCGCGGCCAGCGCCGGCGCCGCCGCCGGCTGTGTCGGTTCTGGTTGTGACGGGCCTGGAAGCTGGCGGCAGCAGTTGCTGGAGCAGTTCCAGCGCCAGCGGCAGCTGCAGCGCCAGTTCCAGCGCCAGCTGCAGAACCAGTCGCAGAAGCTTGACCAGAGGGTCAACTTCAATCTGGACACCTCTGCCGACTCCCGCAGTCTCGCCGACGCCATCGCCAAGCAGAAGGCCGAGGCGGAGGCGGAGCTCAAGAACAGGTTCGACGCCGATCTCAAGAACAAGGCCTACAACGACGCCAAGGCCGAGGCAGAGGCCGAGGTCAAGAACAAGCTCGACGCCGACCTGAAGAACAAGGCCTACAACGACGCCAAGGCCGAGGTGGAGGCCTATCTCAGGAACAAGGCTTACAACGACGCCAAGGCCGAGGCGGAGGCGGAGGTCAAGAACAAGCTCGACGCCGACCTGAGGAACAGGGCCTACAACGACGCCAAGGCCGAGCTGGCTGCCTACCTCAAGAACAAGGTCGACGCCGACCTGAAGAACGACAACGACGTCAAGAACGACAACGACGCCAGGAACCGCAACGAGGCCAGGAACGACAACGACGTCAAGAACGATGTCAGGAACGACAACGACGCCAGGAATGTCAACTACGTCAGGAACGACAACGACGTCAAGAACGACAACGACGTCAGGAACAGCCACTTCGAGGCTGAGCTCAGGATCAGGCTCGAGGCCGACTTCAGGGCCCTCGAGGCCGACCTGAGGAACAGGCTCGACGCAGGCATCAGGGCTCTCGCGGCCGAGCTGAGGAACAGGCTCGACACCAGCCTCAAGGACGCCCGCGCCAGGCTCGACGCGGATCTCAAGAACACGCTCCAGGCTGGCCTCAGGAGCGCCGGCACCACGCCCGCAGCTCCCCTCCGGCGGGGGTAAGGGGGGTACGGCGACGGTGGCGTCGCCGTACCGGCCACCGACTCTCGTGGACCTTTCGCACGTCTGAGGTGGACGCGGGTCACCGATGCGACGGTCTGCGACCGCTGCCTGTTCGACCGCACCTGAGGGTGGGATGACGACAGGCATGGACGCAACCGGGTTTGACGAAGGTGCTGTTCCGGCCTGGCCTTGATCTGGATTCTCCAGATCAAGGCCACACCAGAGGAACAGCACCTTCAAACGGGTTCAGGCCAACGGCAAGGGCCTCCGAGCCTGAAAGGCCGGTGTCAGCGGGCAGAGGGGGTGACGGCCTCGTCGCCAGGCCGTCCTGATCCTCGCCCCGGATAGACCCGGATAGACCCGGATAGACCCGGATAGACCCGGACGGGCCCCGGGTAGGGGGGAGGCATGGAGATCATCGAGCGTGGCCTCGACGGCCCCCGCGAGGGGATTCTGGTCGGGCCCAGGGGCGGTGGAGACGTCGGGGTGCTGGTGCTGGCGGGTTCCAGCGGGCGGGTCGAGACCGAACGGTCGCGCCTGCTGGCCCGGCAAGGTGCCACGGCGCTGTCGATCCGCTGGTTCGGCGGTCCGGGGCAGCCGAAGGGGATCTGTGAGATCCCGCTGGAGACCTTCACCGCCGTCGTCGACCTGCTCCTGGACGCCGGGGTACGGCGCGTCGGCGTGATGGGGCTCTCCAAGGGGGCCGAGGCCGCCCTGCTCGTCGCCGGGCTCGATCCCCGCGTCGAGGCGGTGGTCGCGTTGTCGCCCACCTCGGTCGCCTGGGCCAACGTCGGCCCCGGAGCCGATGGGCTCACCGTTCCGCGCCGGTCCTCGTGGACCTGGCGAGGAGAGCCGGTGCCCTTCGTCCCCTATGACGAAACCTGGTCTCCGGCCGAGCCGGAGGGTTTCCCCGTGGCGTACCGCGCGCTCTACGAACGCAGCCGGGAGAGGTTCGCCCAGGCGGCGCGGGCGGCGGCGATTCCCGTCGAGCGGGCGGAGGCCGACCTTCTCCTCGTCGCGGGTGCGGACGACCGGATGTGGCCCGCGCTTCCCTTCAGCGAGGAACTGGCCGCCCGCCGTTCGGCGGCGGGGCGCCCGGTTCGCCTGGTCAGCGACCCGGATGCGGGCCACCGTCCCCGTTTTCCCGGCGAATCGCCCGCTTCAGGGGCGAGACCGTACCTGTACGGAGGATCCCCGCAGACGGACGCCGCCCTGGGAACGGCGGCCTGGCCCCATGTTCTGGAGATCTTTCAGATCGAGCCTTAGGCCTGTTTTGTGGATCTTTCCGCCTACTGCGGTCGCCCAGGCGGCGTCCCGTACCGGCGCTGCGAGCCTCGGGACCTGCCTGCGACACCCACCGCCGCCGCGTCTCCCGCAGAGGAGACGGGCGACGTACGGCGGGCGTGTGGCCGAGGTCAGCGGGCGACGGCGTCCGCCGGGTTGAGGAGGTCGAGGTCGATGCGGCGGGGGAGGCTCTCCCAGTCGCCCTCCGAGGTCACCGCGAAGGCTCCGGCCGCGCAGGCGGTGGCCAGGCGCCGCTCGGGGGCCGCTCCCTCCAGGGTCTCGGCGAGCCAGCCCGCGGCGAAGGCGTCCCCGGCGCCGACCGGGTCGATCTCGGTGACCCGGTACGGCTCCGCATGCCGTACCACCCCGTCGGACAGCTCGACGGCGCCGAGCGGGCCCCGTTTGACGAGCACGTGGCGGGGGCCGAGAGTGGAAAGGGCCTTGGCCAGGCCGACCGCGTCCTCGCCCTCGGCGATCAGGCGGGCCTCGGCCTCGGTGGCGAACAGCACGTCCGTCGCCGTCACGATCTCTCGCAGCGCCGTGGACGCCTCGTCCGGGGTCCACAGGGCTCGGCGGTAGTTGATGTCCATCGAGACCGTCACGCCCGCGTCGCGGGCCTCGGTGACCGCGGCGCGTACCGCTTCGGCGGCGGAGGCGGACAGCGCGAGCGTGATGCCCGTGACGTGCAGCACTCGTGCCGACCTGAGAAGTGCGACGTCCAGGTCGGCGGGCCCGAGCCGGGACCCGGCGCTTCCCGAGCGGTAGTAACGCACGTCGACCAGCTCGGCGGTCCGCCTGTTCTTGACCATCAGCCCCGTCGGCGCCTCCGGGTCGACGATCATCCCCCGGATGTCGACCCCCTCGCCCGCCAGCGTCGAGCGGAGCAGCTCCCCGAACTCGTCGGCGCCAACCCTGCCGATCCACGCCGCGCTCCGGCCGAGACGGCTGACACCGATGGCCAGGTTCGACTCGGCGCCGCCAACGCCGAGGCCGAAGTCGCGGGCGTGCCGGAGCAGACCGGTACGCCGTGCGGTGAACAGCGCCATGCTTTCCCCGAGCGTCACCAGATCGATCATCAGAAATTGGTCCTTAGGTGCTTGTCGTCGGACATGAGGGAGTGGGGTTCCTGAGGGTGACAGCGGAGCCCCCGGCTCCGGCTGCGGGCTGTGTGAGAGGGGCAGCGGGTCGATGGACTGTGCGAAAGGAGTCAGCGAGTCGAGCCCAGCTTCCTGGAGATGCGCAGTGCCGTCTCCGTGACCAGCGGGCCCAGGTCGCGGACCCGGGCGGCGGTGATCCGTGAGGTGAGCCCGGAGACGGAGATGGCCGAGGTCACGATGTCGGCGTGGTTGAAGATCGGGGCGGCGACGCAGCGCACCTCGGGCTCGTTCTCGCGGTCGTCGACCGCGTAGCCCCGCTGCCGGATGCGGCTCAGCTCGGCGCGCAGGCGGTCCGCGTCGACGATGGTGTGGCGGGTCATCGGCGGCATTCCGGCGGACACGACCCTCTCGACGTCTTCCTCGGGCTGCCAGGCGAGGATCGCCTTGCCGACGGCGGTTCGGTAGATGGGCGCCCTGCTGCCGACGCGCGAGGCCATCCGCACGGTGGTCTCGTTCTCCACCTTGTCGATGTAGACCACGTCCGGCGGGTCGTAGACCACGAGGTGGACGGTCTCCCTGACCTCACTCATCAGCCGGTGTGACTCCTCGGCCGCCACGGTGCGCAGGTCCAGCGTGGCGAGATAGGCCTGGCCGAGACGGAGTGCGCCGTGCCCGAGCCGGTAGGCGCCGGTCCTGCGGTCGCGCTCCAGCAGCCTGGCCTCGACGAGCGGGACGGTCAGCCTGAGCACCGTGCTCTTGGACAGGCCGAGAGCCTCGGCGAGCCGGGTGAGCGACAGACCCTGACCGGCACCCGCGTGGTCGCGCACGTGTTCCAGTACCGCGAGGGCCCGCCGTAGCGAGGCCGACTGGTTGCGTTCCGGGACGGGTTCGTTCATTGCGGCCTCAAGTGTGATCCGGCGGGTCGAACACGGAGATCAAATTAGGGTAATTGGAAGTCTTGTTTCCAGTTTGCGACACAAGGTTCTGCAGTGCAGAACAAAGGACACTCCCCCTTTCGGTGACCCGGGAGCCCTTCCTAGGGTCTGCCGCCAACGGGACAACGGGAGGAGAGATCTGTGAAGATCCTGAACTGGGCATCGGCAGGTGCGGCCTTGCTGGCCCTCGCCGCGTGTGCGCCGTCGACCGCCCCGTCCGCGAGCGGCGGTGATGAGAAGTCCGGGACCCTGCGGGTGTGGCTCTTCGACGAGCCGAACCGCGCCCCTAAGGAGAAAGTCGTCGCGGAGGCGATCAAGGAGTTCACCGCCGCGAACGCGGGCGTGAAGGTCGAGATCACCTACATCCCGACGACGCCCGCCAGGCACGAGAAGTTCAAGGGCGCGTTCAACGACCCGGCGAGCGCCCCCGACGTCGCCGAGTACGGCAACACCGACCTCGCGGAGTACGTCGCCGCGGGCGGGTTCGCCGACCTGAGCGCGGACCTGGCGGCGTGGCCGGAGAGCAAGGACGTGGGCGCCGACCTCCTCAAGTCCGCGACCGTCGACGGCAAGGTCTACGGCCTGCCGTGGTACATCGGCATCCGCGCCCTCTACTACCGCACCGACGTCTTCGGCGAGCTCGGCCTCAAGCCACCCGCGACCCTGACGGCTCTGGCCGAGACCGCCCGCGAGATCCGTAAGAAGAAGCCCGACCTGTACGGCATCGCCGTCGGTGGCGAGTACACCTTCGGTGCGCTCCCCTTCGTCTGGGACGCGGGCGGCGACATCGACAACCTCGGCAGCCCAGCGGCCCGCAAGGGCGTCCAGGCGTACACCGACCTGCTCAGCGACGACAACTGCCCGCCCCAGGCCTGCGCGAGCCTCACCGGCGGCAAGACCGTCGAGCTGTTCGCCAGCGGCAAGGCGGCGATGGGCATCCTCGGCAACTTCAGCCGCGGCGCGGTCGACGCGGGCGCGGCGGCGGGCAAGTACGCCGTGGTACCGCTGCCCGGCGGCAAGCAGGGCACGATCGCCCCCGCCTTCTCCGGTGGCAACAACCTCGGCGTCATGAAGAACAGCCGGCACCGTTCGCTGGCGATCACGTTCATGGAACTGCTGGGCGGCAAGGTCTACCAGACCAAGATGTACGAGGCCATGGGCAACCTGCCGACCCTGACCTCGGCGCGCGACGAGCTGGCGGCCAAGGACTCCTTCCTCAAGCCGTTCCTCGACACCGTCGCGGCGGGGACCCGCTTCGTGCCGATCGACCCGGCCTGGGGGAAGATCGACAACCAGAAGGTCATCCCGACCATGCTCCAGAAGGTCGCGACCGGGCAGGCCACCGTCGAGCAGGCGACCGACGAGGCCGCCGCCGCGGTGAAGGCCGCCTTCGGACGGTCATGACCGCGATGACCACGGCGCCCGCGGACCCGAAGCTCCGGGCCCGCGGGGCGCCGCCCCGCCTCGGGGGCGGGCTGCGGCCCTGGCTTTACCTGCTGCCGTCCGCGGCCGTACTGCTGCCGCTGTTCGGCTACCCGCTCTACATGCTCGGCCTGCTGTCGGTGTTCGACTACCGGCAGGCCCAGGTCAGCGGTGGTCAGCCGACCAGATTCGTCGGGTTCGGCAACTACGCGACCATCCTCGGGGACGGCCGTTTCTGGTCGGTGCTCTGGCAGACCCTGGCGTTCGCCGCCGCCCTGGTGGTCGTGACGCTCGCCGTCGGCGCGGCGCTCGCCCTCGTGCTCACCAGGGCGGGGCGGATTCCCCGCCTGCTGCTGTCGCTGGCCGCGATGGCCGCGTGGGCCGCGCCCGCGATGACCGGGGCGACCGTCTGGATGTTCCTGTTCGACGCCGACCTGGGCCTGGTCAACCAGGTTCTCGGCATCGAGGGCTTCAACTGGTTCTACGACAGATGGGTCACGTTCTGCGTCGTCGGTGCGACCGTGGTCTGGCACTCCTTCCCCTTCGTCATGGTGACCCTCTACGCGGGCATCCAGGCCATCCCCGGCTCGGTCCTGGAGGCGGCCTCGCTCGACGGGGCCTCGGCGTGGCACACCTTCTGGCGGGTCATCGTGCCCATGTTGCGGCCGTTGATCACGATCGTGGTCATCCAGTCGATCATCTGGGACTTCAAGATCTTCACGCAGATCTACGTGATGACCAACGGGGGCGGTATCGCGGGCCAGAACTCCGTGCTCAACGTCTACGCCTACCAGACCGCCTTCGGCTCCTCCGAGTACGGCCTCGGCTCGGCGATCGGCGTGATCATGACGCTGATCCTGCTCGTGGTCGCCCTGTTCTACATCCGCGCCATCCACCGCGGAGGGGAGAGGCTGTGAGCAGATCCCGCCTGATCGCCAACACCGTGGCGGTGGTCACCGCGTTCGTCACGTTCTTCCCGATCTACTGGATGGTGTTGTCCGCGTTCAAACCGGCGGGCGAGATCCAGTCGCTGCGGGTCCGCCCGTGGACCCTGGCGCCGACCCTCGAGAACTTCCAGCGGGTGCTCGGCGGGGAGAACTTCGGCCGTTACCTCCTCAACAGCGTCGTCGTGGCCCTGACGGTGGTCGTGTTGTCCGCGGTCGTGGCCTTCCTCGCCGCCGTCGCGGTGACCCGGTTCCGCTTCCGGTTCCGCACCACGGTGCTGATCATGTTCCTGGTGGCCCAGATGATCCCCGTCGAAGCACTGACCATCCCGCTGTTCTTCCTGGTCCGCGACCTCGGTACGGCGGTGCCCGGCGTCGGCCTCAACACGCTCGGCTCGCTCGTCCTGGTGCACCTGGCCTTCTCGCTGCCGTTCGCGGTCTGGATGATGCGGGGATTCGTCGCGGCGGTCCCCGAGGCGCTTGAGGAGGCCGCGATGATCGACGGCGCGAGCAGGCCCGTCATCCTGTGGCGGATCCTGTTCCCTCTCGTCGCGCCCGGCCTGGTCGCGACCAGCGTGTTCTCCTTCATCGCCGCGTGGAACGACTTCATCTTCGCCAGGACCTTCATCATCTCGGCCAAGGACAACCAGACCCTGCCCGCGGCCCTGCTGGTCTTCTTCAAACCCGACGAGAACGACTGGGGCGGAATCATGGCGGCCTCGACGCTGATGACCATTCCCGTACTGATCTTTTTTGTGGCCGTCCAGCGCAGGCTGGTGGCCGGGCTCGGCGGGGCGGTGAAGGACTGACCCCCGCCGACCCCGTGTTCTTCACCGGTCCCGTGCCTCCCGCCGGGCCCGCCGTCCCCGTCTGCGTCCCGTCCCCGTCCGGAGTCGGTCCGAGTCTGGAGTCGGTCCCGGTCGCCGGGTGCCTGGATTCGGCGGTCCTGCCGGGCGGTCCGCGTCCGGAGGCGGTTTCCCGCCCGGTGCGCGGCCTCGGTCACACCCCCTGTGTACTGCTCGTTTTTACCCTCTGTGGGGGATAACTGTCGCTCGGGACACCTGACGGGCCAAAATTGATCCGTGGTCAGGATCGGATCGGTAGGAATGAGCGATTGCGAGCGTGGGCAACTTCCGCCGTTGCTGGGGCAGCTGTTCGCCGACGGCGGCGACGGGCGAAGGATCTCGGTCGAGCTGCCGCCAGGAGACGTGGTGTGGCCCGACCCCGAGTATTCGCAGTTCTCGCTCGACCACCTTCCGGCGTTCTGGCTCAGCGACCTGGCGGTCTCCGGCGACCTCTGGGCCGAGCTGCGGGTGGAGCACGAGCACTCGGGGTTGTGGCCCGTGCTGCTTGAGGACTCGGTGCAGCCGTGGTCGGCGGGGCAGATCGCCCCTGACGCGGTGGCCGAGATCGACAACTACCACGCGGCGGCGTTCATGGCCGAGGTGTGGTCGGACTGGGTCGAGCGGGCCGACGCCGATCAGCTGGAGCTGCTGGCCCCCTACGGCCCCCAGTGCCCGGGGCCCGCTCCTTCCGGGCAGTTCGCCGCCGATCCCGGTGTGGTCGCCGACTGGTATGCCGGGCTGGTCGCCGAGCGCAGGACCCCGCTCGGGCTGGTCGCTGCCGAGCGAGGGGCCGACGTGCTGGCCGTCATGGGATGGCAGGGCGCGCTGAACCACAACGAGTGGATGGTCCCGCTCGCGGCCGTGGTGCGTAGCTGGGAGGACAGGTTCGGGGCGCGGGTGGTCGGCCTGGGCTTCAACACCCTGGACCTCAGCGTCGCCGCACCCCCGGTAACCCGAGAGCACGCCCTCCACGTCGCCGCCGAGCACTGGACGTTCTGCCCGGACAGCGTCATTTACAGCTCGGGCACGCTGATGGACTACGCCGAGCAGATCACCGGCAGGAACGCCTGGTCGTTCTGGTGGGACTGATCACCTCGGTGGCGTCGCCGGGGTGTGGCCGGGCAGGGGGAACGTCACGCCGGGGGTCACCGGATCCCGGGACGGATCAGTCCGGCCTCGTAGGCGACGATCGTGGCCTGTACGCGGTCGCGGACCCTGAGCTCCGCGAGGATCTCCGCGACGTGATCCTTGACGGTCGAGGGGCTGATGCCCAGGGCGGTCGCGATCTCGGCGTTCGACAGGCCACGGGCGACGTGGAGGAGGACCTCGGTCTCGCGGGGGGTCAGGCCGCAGACGCGGGCCGCGTCGTCAGGGCCGGGCTCGCCGGTGAAACGGTCGATCAGCCTGCGGGTCACGCTGGGGTCGAGCAGCGCGTCGCCCCCGGCCACCACCCGGACGGCGTCGATGATCCGCTCAGGGTCCGCGTCCTTCAGCATGAACCCCGCAGCTCCCGCGCGCAGCGCCGCGAACACGTACTCGTCCAGGCCGAACGTGGTCAGCACGACCACCTTCGTCCCCGGGACCTCGGCGGTGATCCTGGCCGTCGCGGTGAGCCCGTCGACTCCCGGCATCCGGATGTCCAGCACGGCCACGTCGGGAAGCAGAGCCGTGGCCTGCGCGATCGCCGTCTCGCCGTCGGCGGCCTGGCCGACGACGGTCATGTCGGGCTCCGCGTCGAGCACCGCCGTGATCCCCACCCTGACCACCGCCTGGTCGTCGGCGATCGTCACCCGAATCATGCTGGGAACACCTCCGGCAGCCACACCCGCACCCTGTCATCTGTCTCGGCGACCGTACCGCCCGCCGCGTCCGCCATGGCCCGCACCCTCCTGGCCCCGCGAGGGCCGGACAGCGCGAGGCCGTCCTCAAGGTAGGTCACCGTCACCGTCTCCCCGTCGGCCAGCAGCGCCTCGGCGACGCGGTACGCGGCGACCTCGACGGCGGCGGGCAGCGGGCGGCGCGCTCCCGCGTACCTGACGACGGCGCGCCGCCTGGTGGCCAGCGCCGCGATCCCGGCGACGACGGGGGGAGGCGTGTCGTCCGCCGGATCACCCTCGGGGGCGCCGCGAAGCTCGTCGAGAAGCTCCCTGAGCGCGCCGAGCCCGGCCTTCGCCTCGGTGAGGACCAGGTCGAGCCGTCGGTCCTCCGCGGCTCTGACCACCGCCTCGGCCCGTGCCCCCGCGGTACGGCGAAGCCCGGCCGCGATTCGTCCCCGCTCGGCCCTGGCCGCCTCGGCCGCCTCCAGGTCGAGCCTGTCCCGGTCCAGCGCCGCCGCGTCCCGCCGCCTGCGCCTGCGCCTGCCGACCAGCACGCCCGCTCCCCACGCCATGCCCGTTGGCACGGCGAACGCGGCCGTCAGCGTCGCCCAGACGGCGATCGGTGGCCCCGTCAGCCCCTCGACCAGGGGAAAGGCGCCCAGCCCCGCCACCACGATCGGGGCGGGCCAGCCGCGGGAGCCGTACGCGCCGACGGTGTACAGCAGGGTCAGCTCCACCCACCAGCACTCAAGCACCAGCTGCGCGGAGTGTGGCGCGGTCAGCCCGGCCGCGTCGCACGCCAGCCAGACCAACAGCACCCCCTGCGCCGCCGCCAGGCTCGGCTTCGGTGCGAGGCGCCGCCACCTCAGCGGTACGGCGTGCAGTATGAGCAGGACCAGGAGCAGCATGCCCGACGCCGTGGCCTTGAACGGCGGCGGCACGTCGGTGTACAGCAGCCCCATCCCCGCGGGCAACGCCACGGCCAGCACCACCAGGGCCCAGTCCAGGGCCGCCGCTCCCCGCCAGCCTTCCGTGGCGCGTCGCGGGTGATCGCCCCGGCGGGCCATGCCGTACAGGGTGGTGAGGGAGAACGAGCGCGGCACGGGCAGGGCCGTCTCGCCGGGGGGCGAGGGCAGGGGGAGCACTGCCCTGACGGTCCAGCCGCCCGCGGTTCCGGCGTCTGTGGTCCCGGTGTCTGTGGTCCCGAAACCCGGGGGCCCGGCGCCCGCGGTCAGGGTGCCGCCGAGGGCGCGCACCGCCCGGTCGAGGGAGGCCAGACCGGTCCCGGAGCCCAGACCGTCGACGGCGGCCGGCGCGCCGTCGTCGGTTACCGTCACCACCAGCCGCCCCGCTCCGGCGGGGCTCTCAATGCGAACGTGGACGGCGGCGCCGGTGGCGTAGCGCATCGCGTTGGTCAGGCTTTCCCTGACCACGCGGAAGGCGAGCGCGGCGGCCTCGGGCGGTACGGAGGCGACCGCGCGATGGTAGGCCACTCCGGGATGGCCGCCGACCAGGGTGTCGATGTCGGCGAGGGTCGCGCTCTCGCCGCGCCGGTCGAGGGAGGCCAGGCGGTCGAGCTCCGCGACGGCCAGGCGGCCCGCCTCAGCGGCGTGGGCGGTGGCCTCCGAGGTGAGCGCGGGATCGGCGAGTCGCAGGGCGGCGGCCGAGGCGACTGCGATCCCGGTGAGCCGATGGGCGGCCACGTCGTGGAGCTCGGCGGCGATCCGGTCGCGCTCGACGGTCGCGGCCAGGCGGGGCACGGCCGCGGAGGCGGCGCGGTAGGCGGCGAGCGCGGAACGGCCCGCCCTGCGGCGTCTGTGAGAGCGGCCGAGGGACCACACGACGGCCGAGCCGCCCGCCGTGAGTGTCCCGAACCCGGCGCCCCCCCTGACGCTCCCGCCGTCTATGCCGATCACGATCGCGACGGCCAGCGTGACGGCGACCGCTCCGAGTGCGGCGGTTCCGGCCGTGCCGTACAGCGCCAGCGTGTAGAGCGCCACGACGAGCACCGCGCAGCCGAGGACTATCAGCACGCGTCCACGGTACTGCGGGACCGGGCGCCGCTCGCGGGTCCCGCAGGCGCGCCGCCCGTACGGGCACTGCTCTCCGGGCGGCGCGGTGTCCAGACGGTGCTGTGTTCTACAGGGTTCTAAAGGGTTCTACAGGGTTCTAAAGGCGCTGCCAGAGTGCGGGGACGTTGGACGGCTCCCAGCCGGGCAGGGAGGTGTGCGGCTGCAGGCACCGGTAGGTGGCGCCGCCGTAGGTCACCAGGTTCCCCGCGGTGTAGGAGACACCGGCCGCCCAGGGCCGGGAGGTGGTCGAGGTCGGGGTCGGGGTCGGCGTCACCGTCGGTGTCACGGTGGGGGTCGCGGTCGGGGTCGCGGTCGGCGTCACGGTGGGGGTGGGGGTGGGGGTGGGGGTGGGGGTGGGGGTGGACACGTTGCCGAAGGTCACGTCGGAGCAGGTGTAGAACGCCTCGGCGCTGTCCGAGCGCTGCCAGATCGAGTAGACGATGTGGCGGCCCGTCCTCGCGGGCAGCTGGCCCTGGATGACGTATTCGCCGTTGACCTTGGACGGGTTCCGCACCTTCGCCAGCAGCGTGGTGTCCAGGTCCGACCACTTCAGCGGCTGGAGCGGGTTGAAGCCCTCCTTCGTGATGTAGATCTCGAAGGTGCCGGGGTGGTCGGCGGTGTAGGGGTAGCGGAAGGTGTAGGGGCCGCCTCCGGTCGGGAGCGCGGTCGAGGGCCAGTCGGTGCGGGGCGCGTCGTATGCCCGGTACTTGGCGCGCCCGGCGCTGCAGAGCTGCCCGTCGGGAATGATCTCCCTGTGCTTGCCGTTGGCGGTGCCGATGTTCAACTCATCCCAGTCATAGAGCGGCTGGGTGTCCCATTGGCCGACCGCGGCCTTGCACGCGGGGGTGTCCGGCGACTCCGGATTCTCCAGATAGCAGGCGTAAACCCGGCTGACGGGCGTTCCCATCGAGCCGTGGGCGGATGCCGAGTTGACCATCACCGTCGCCAGCAGGGCGGGAGCGGCGGCTGCGGCCGCCACCGTCAGGCCGATCCTTCGCTTGTTCATGGAGAGTGTCTCCTTCGGGGGGTAAGAGGGAGAACCTGCAGGTCAGAGGCATGTTCACTAGGAAATTATTAGGTAAGTTTCCTAACAGTTTCAATGAACTTAACGCCCAGGAAGGAGCAAGGTCAAGGGGTGGCCAATGCCCCTTTCTTGGGCATTGAAGGTAGATCTTCTGGGGTTTTCATGGCTTTTGTTTTGCTTTGACACCTTCTGGTGGGTAGTGTCCTAGTTGTTCTCAGTCGGTGACTTGCCCTTCACGAGAAGGAGCGGCCGGCAGACGTCGAATCCCGAAGCCCTGAGGGGTCACGGGAGCCGGGGACCCACTTCTTGGGGTGAATCCGCCGCGAACCTGCGGCGGTAGGGCAACTCCACCGCCCGAACCCGTCAGCTAACCCGGTAGACGAGATGGAGAGGAGATCCCCTCATGGATCGCTTTGTTGCCTTCGTGCCGGCAAGCACCGCACTCGTGCGGATCTACTAAGACTTTTCCGCCGCGCCTGACCGCGGCACCCCACCTCGCACCGCGCTCCGCGTAGCGTCCGGTCTCTCCGGCTGCGACTTCTCTTCCCTGTGAGCGCTCACGCCCGTGCCTTCTCTTCGTTTGGCGCACGAGGCTGTCCTGTTCCCTCGCGAAAGAGCCTGTTTTCTATGCGTTTCTCCCTTGCCCTGCGTAACCGCCTGATCGCCGCCACTCTGCTGGGCGCGAGCGTCCTCACCTCCGCCGGCGTCGTCTCCGCGCTTCCCGCCGCGGCCGACACCGGCACCGGATCCACCGCTCCCGCCGCCTCCGAGACCGCCCTGCTCAAGGGCTCTACCAAGGCCTCCTACTTCTGGGACGACTCCTCGGGCCGCGCCGGGGACACCGGCCTGCCCGCGAGCGGCAAGCCCATGCAGAAGGGCATGATCGCGAGCCCGAGCTGGCCGCTGTTCACCGAGGGGTACGTCATCTACAAGGGCAAGAAGGCCAAGTTCTTCGTCGGGGACCGCGGTCCCGGTGTGCCCTCCAGCAGCGGTGTCATGATCGACCTCGACGCCAAGACCTTCGCCGACCTGACCGGTGGCACCTTCAACTCCAGCTCGCTCGGCGTTGACGGCGTCGACGGCGCGGGCCACATCAAGGTCGACTACGTCATCACCAAGTGGGGCGACGGCGTGGGCAAGAAGAACTACCCCGTCGCGTACGCCAGCGGTGCCTGGAAGGTCATGGACGACAACCCGGCCGCGCCCCCGACGACCGCTCTGGCCGACGCGGCGCGCCCCTAGGCTCCCGCCGGGGGAGACCTCCGGAGGATCCCCCGTCCTCGTCTCCCCCCGATCCCCACCCCTCGATCCCCACCCTCGGAAACCCCCCGAACCCCCCGGATCCCCATCCCCGCCTCCGCCTCCGCCTCCGCCCCCGCCCCCGCCCCCGCCCCGAGGGTCCCCGCTCCGCCTCCGGCCCTCCTTCCCCCACCCCCACCCCCCCGCTCCGCGTCCCCCGGCGGTCCTCGCCCCCGAGGGATCCCCACCTCCCCGCCCCCCCGGCGAACCCCCGCACCCCCTGGAAAAGCAAGAGCGGGCACCCAAACGGGTGCCCGCTCTTGTTCTTTTCGTCAGATGACGTGCTGTTCCGCGTGATCTGACGGACTCGTCGCCGCGGTCGACGCCGCTCACCGCCTCGGGGGAGGGGGAGCTCCGGTACGGCCCGCGCCTCCCGGGGACGTGCCGTACCGGAGGATCAGATCTCGAGCCTCTCCTCGATGCCGCGGAGGTTGTGCCGCGCGAGCGCCAGGTTGGCCCGGGTGCGGTCGAGCGCCAGGTAGAGGAAGAGGCCCTTGCCGTTCCTGCCGGTGATCGGGCGGATCAGGTGGTACTGGTTGGTGAGCGTGATCAGGATGTCCTCGATGCCGTCCTTGATGCCCAGCGACTCCATGGTCCGCATCTTGGCCCTGACGACCTCGGTGTTACCGGCCGCCGCGATCTGCAGGTCGAGGTCCTTCGAGCCGCCGAGGGCGCCCAGCGCCATGCCGCTGTTGTAGTCCACGACCACCGAGCCGACCGCCCCGTCGATCGCCATCATCTCCTTGAGGGAGATGTCCATGTTGCCCATTCATGCCTCCGGTCACTGGGTTGTCCATGTGCGAGATGTGATGGCGGCCAGGTTCGCCGCCGTCTTGCGCCCCTCCAGCCGCAGCAGCCCGAGGTTGGTCCCAGGGCGGGCGAGGACTGTGAGGACGATCTTGGGTCCGGCCGCGTAGAAGGCCGCGTAGCCGTTGGTGCCGGAGATCAGCGTCTCTTCGAAGGCGCCCTTGCCGACCATGTCCGCCATCCGGCGGCTGAGGGCCAGCAACGCGGAGGAAAGGGCACCGGTCTGCTCGGAGGCCCGATCCAGGTCGCTGGCTATGGTCAGGCCGTCGACGCTGCACGCGACGCTTCCGTCGACGTCCGGTATCCGCTCGCGCAGCAGGGTCATCTCCCGGCGCACCTCGTCGCGCAGTTCCACTGGCACCCTCCTTCCGGTCCTCTTCAGTGTCCGCAGCCTTATTGGCATCGGACCGAGCTCATGTGAGTGCCTCCAATGCGTTTTTCAGCCGGATGAGCAGGGCCACGTCGGCGGGGTCCCCCGTCGTCAGGGGGAGCCATTGCGCCGCCTCCGCGGTGTCGGTCCCGTCCGCGACCGCGTCCCTGATCTCGCGGGTGCCCGCGACCCGTCTGGGCAGTGCGCCCACGCGCGTGTCGGGCCGGGTGGGGGCGTCGTCCAGGGCGCCGCGCGTGATGGGTGTGTCGTCCAGGGCGCCGGGCGTGGTGGGCGCGGCGGGAGGGTCGGGCGCGGCGGTGATCTCGCCCCTGGGAACACGGAGGAGCCCGGCCGCGGCGAGCTGCCGTACGGCCAGCAGCACCGAGTACGCGGGGCGTCCCAGCCGGTGGGCCAGGTCCGCGGGGGTCGCCGTCGAGTCGGCGCCGACCACGACCTCCCACTGGAGGGAGGTCAGGACCACCCGTTGCGCGGGCACGCGGCCGACGGGGACAACCGGGAGCGCGTCCAGATCGGCGGACGGCCAGGTCCGGTCCAACTGCGTCCTCCTTCTCTTGTACTCCCGGAGCAGTCCGGTCATGTCGAAGTACCACTGCGGCCCGAGCCAGTGCCGCTCTCCCCGGCGGAACCTCGCTCCGTGCTCCGGGGCGTCGAACAGGAAGTACACGGCGTCGAGCACCGCGCAGAGCACGCAGAACTCCAGTTCGCCCCTGGTGAGCACGCCCTGGGTGACCAGCACCTCGCCGCCGAGCCTGCCCTCGGCCGCGGCGCGCATGGCCTGCCGTACGGCCTGGTCCGAGACCCTGCCGCAGGCGGCGAGCAGGTCCTCGACCCGCGGGGCGACGGGGCTCTCCGCGCAGGTAACGTGACCGTCCGTGAGGTAGAACGTCCCGGCTCCGCCCAGATGGAGGGCGCCGGTCGCCCGGTCGGCGGCCAGTTCGCTGAGGAGGTTCCGCGTTGTGGGCATGGCTTCAGGTCGTTATCAGGCGGCCGGAAAGCGCCTGAAGTCGATGGCGTGCCAGGGCCAGGTTGGAGCGCTGTGAATCGAGGCGGACATAAATCACTAGAGGGCCATCGAATACCGTTTCAAGCGGTTTCAGTAAATGGTGTCCGTCATCGGTGGTTATGATCACATCACGGATCCGGACGATCTCGTTGGCGGAGGTCGTGGTGAGCCCGTCCAACATCGCCCGCAGGGTCTCGCTCAGTCCGGCGGCCGACCTCTCCACGTCGAGATGGCGGTTCAGGCCGCCGGCCGCGACGGCGGTCCCGCTGGTCTGATCGATCAGGATCGCGTCCAGCGCGCCGGGGATGGACATGACCTCAGTCAGGCAGCCTTCGATTCCGAGCACGGGATCTCCCTCGCCAACGACTTCACAACGTCGCCCGGTCAGCGTAGGGATATCACCCTGAATTCGGGTGTCCTCATGAAAAGTCAGATATAAAGAGGAAGAGGAATCAGCGTCACGGTAGGAGGTTGTTCCTACGGAGTAGGGGATATTTTCTACTCGTCAGGGATGAGCGCCTTTTCGTCTGGCTTGTAAATAAGAACGTTTTTCACGTACGACTCCACGGCGGCGGGCAGTCCGACGTCGTGCCCCGCCGCCTCCGAGGTGAACCAGCGGTGGTCGAGCACCTCGTGGAAGATCTGGGCGGGTTCCAGCTTGCGTCGCATCTCCGCGGGGACGGCATCGATCGTCGGCTGGAAGACCTCCGCCAGCCACCGGTGGGCCACGATCGCCTCGTCCTCGTGGCGCAGGCCCTGCGAGACCCGGAAGGAGTCGAGGTCGTTGAGCAGCCGCCTTGCCTGGTTCTCCTCGACGTCCAGCCCGGTGAGCCTGAGCAGCCTGCGCTGGTGGTGACCGGCGTCGACCACCTTGGGCCGGACGATCAGCCGTCCCGTGCCCGCCTTGCGGCGGACCATCATCTCGGCGACGTCGAAGCCGAGGTCGTTCAGCCTGCGGATCCGCTGGTCGATGATGTGCCAGTCCACCTCCTCGATGATCTCGTCGGAGGTCAGCTCGCCCCAGAGCCCGTGGTAGCGCGCGCAGACCGAGTCGGCGACCTCCTCGGGGTCGATCGAGGAGTGGAGCATGTCGCCCGCCTGGAGGTCGAGCATCTCGCCGAAGATGTTGGTGTGCGCGAGGTCGATGTCGTGGAGACGCTGCCCCTCGCTGATCATGGGGTGCAGTTCGCCGGTCTCGGCGTCGACCAGATAGGCGGCGAAGGAGCCCGCGTCCCTGCGGAACAGCACGTTCGACAGCGAGCAGTCACCCCAGTAGAAGCCGGTCAGGTGCAGCCGGACCAGCAGGACGGCCAGCGCGTCGAGCAGCCGGTTGAGCGTCTCGGGGCGGACGGTTCCCGACATGACCGCCCGGTAGGGCAGGGAGAACTGCAGATGCTGGGTGATCAACGCCGAGTCGAGCGGCTCCCCGTTCGCGTCCGTCCTGCCCGTGACCACGGCGACCGGCTCGACCGAGGGGGTGTCCATCCTGCCCAGGTCCCACAGCAGACGGTACTCGCGCTTGGCGTAGTACTCGCTGATCTCCTTGATCGCGTAAACCTTGCCGGAGAGCCTGGCGAAGCGGACCACGTGCCGCGAGATGCCACGCGGCAGGGACACCAGGTGGTGAGACGGCCACTCCTCAAGGGGGACGTCCCAGGGCAGGCGGATCAGGTCGGGGTCGCTCGGCGTTCCGGTGAGCTGGAGAGGCATCGCGTCAATCCTCACGTTGGGGGTCCTGGAGGGGGCCCGGGTGGGCTCGGGGCCTGGAAAGGCGAGAAGAGACGGGGGAGAGGTGCTCCCCGGCCCTTCCTAGGACCGGATGTCCTGTTCTGCTCGGTTCTGGCGTTCCGCTCAGGTCTCGCGATTCTCGCTGCTCTCGCGGCGGGGGAAGACGGGGGTGTGGGATGCCCGCCGTACGACGGCGGAGAGCTGCTCCTCGGTGAGTGTCCTAGGTTCCCCGACGGCTCTGGCCCGCACGTAGACCTCGCACAGCCATTCAAGCAGCCTGGTCGCCTCGAAGGCCTGGGGGAGGTCGTCGCCGAGGGTCACCCCTCCGTGGTTGGCCAGCAGCACCGCGCGCCTGTCCCCGAGGGCGGCCCTGACGTTCGCGGCCAGCTCGGGGGTGCCGTAGGTGGCGTACTCGGCCACCCTGACCGTGCCGCCGAGCAGCATCGTGTTGTAGTGGATCGGCGGCAGCTCGGTCATGGTCGTGGCGACCACGGTGCCGAAGGTCGAGTGGGTGTGCACCACGGCCGCGGTGCCGGTCGCCGTGTAGACCGCCAGGTGCATGGGGGTCTCCGAGGACGGCTGGAGCTCTCCCTCGACCAGGTGTCCCTCGATGTCGACCACGGGGCAGGCCTCGGGTTCGAGGCGATCGAGGGCGATCCCGCCGGGCGTCACCGCGACCAGGTCACCGGCGCGGACGCTGAGGTTTCCCGACGTTCCGATGACCAGTCCGGTCTCGACCGTCATCCGGCCGTGTTCACACAGCAGCCGACGCTGCTCCGCCAGCAACATGTCCCAAAAGTAGGGTCTTGCGGTAGTACGCGGCAAACCACCATTATCTGGTCTAGACCGGCCCCTATCGATAGCTTGCCGGAGAACCTGGATTCTTTACTTGTGTGCAGGTCATGAGTCAATGGCGGCGCGTGAGGTATCAGGTACTGTGTGCCAATCTGTCAAGGTCCGGACTACTTTGCTGCTTCGTTGCTACCGGATATGTCGCGAGGACATCACGGCTCGGTCTAGACCGGCTGCGACCCCTTGACGCTGGAGTCTGGGGCTACGTACCTTCAGGCAAACGTTTAGGAAACTTTCCTAATTGATCCCCCGCCCAGGAGGGTTACAATGTCCAACTCGGCCGGTACGCCCGGAGATATCACCCGGCGGCAGATGCTCCGCCGGATCGGCCTGACCGCTCTGGTCGCAGGGCCCGCCGCTGGACTCCTCAGCGCGTGCGCCACCGGGGGCGGCGCGGCTCCCGCCGCCACGACCTCGGCCGCTCCCTCCTCGGGTGGGGCGGTCTCCGCCGCCAACCCGTTCGGTGTCGCCGCCGACGCCCCGCTCGAAGTGGTCATCTTCAAGGGCGGCCTCGGTGACAGCTACGCCACCGACATCCACGAGCCGCTGTACAAGAAGGCCTTCCCCAAGGCTACCGTCAAGCACGTCGCGACCCAGCAGATCGCGCAGACCCTGCAGCCCCGCTTCGCCGGCGGCGACGTGCCGGACGTCATCTCCAACTCGGGCACCGACCTCATGGACGCCGGAGCCCTGCAGCAGGAGGGTCAGCTCCAGGAGCTCACCGAGCTGTGGGACGCCGCCTCGATCGACGACCCGAGCAAGAAGGTGCGCGACACGGTCGCCCCGGGCACCGTCGAGTCCGGTCTCATCGGCGGCAAGCCGTTCCTGATGAACTACGTGTTCTCGGCCTACGGCCTGTGGTACGACTCGGCCCTGTTCGAGAAGAACAGCTGGACCGCCCCGAAGACCTTCGAGGAGTTCAAGGCCTTCTGTGAGAAGGCGAAGGCCGCGGGCATCACCCCCTTCGCCTACGCGGGCAAGAACGCCTCCTACTACGCGTACTGGATGATCCTCATCTCCGCCGCGAAGATCGAGGGCAACCAGCTCCTGGTCGACATCGACAACCTCGTCGACGGCGTCTGGAAGCGCGACTCGGTCAAGCAGTCCGCCGCCGCCTGGGCCGAGATCGGCAAGTACATGGACAAGTCCTTCGAGGGCCTGATCCACACCGAGGTGCAGACCCGGCAGAACCAGGGCAAGGTCGCCCTCTACCCGTCGGGCTCCTGGCTGGAGAACGAGCAGAAGAGCCAGACTCCCAAGGAGTTCAAGTACGCCCTGACGCCCACCCCCAGCGTCACCGCCGCGGACAAGCTGCCCTTCGAGGCCATTCGCGCCGCCGCGGGCGAGGCCTACTTCGTTCCCTCGAAGGCCAAGAACGTCAAGGGCGGCCTTGAGTACCTGCGCATCATGCTCTCCAAGGAGGGCGCGCGCGGCTTCACCCAGAAGTCCGGCAACATCACCGTCGTGACCGGTGCCGCCGACGGTCTGGACCTGTCGCCGGGCAACGCGAGCCTCAGCGCCGCGCAGACCGCCGCCGGGGCGAACATCGTCACCCGCAGTGACTTCGAGAACTGGTACAAGGAGCTGGAGACCGAGCTGCGCAAGCAGACCAACGCGCTGATGTTCGGCCGTATCTCCGCCGAGGAGTTCTGCGACAAGATGCAGAAGGCCGCGGACAAGACCAAGTCCGACTCGTCCATCACCAAGCAGAACCGGACGGTGTAGGTCCCCATGCGGCATGGCAGGTATCGGTTCATCGTCGGCTTTCTGGCCGCGCCGGTGATCCTCTACACGGTCTTCGTGATCAGCCCGTATCTACAGGCTTTCTACATCTCGTTGACCAACTGGAAGGGCATCTCGGCGAACCCTCAGTTCATCGGCCTGGAGAACTACACCCGGCTGCTGGACGACGAGGTCTTCTGGGCCGCGGTGCGTCACCACGGTGTTCTGCTGCTTGTCATGCCGCTGGTCACCATCGTGATCGCCCTGTTCTTCTCCTTCCTGCTCAACCTGAGCGGAGGGCAGCGGGGCGGTCAGATGACCGGGATCTGGGGCTCGAAGGTCTATCGTGTGATCTTCTTCCTGCCCCAGGTCCTGGCGGTGGCCATCGTCGGCGTTCTCTTCCAGGCGATCTACCGCCCGGACGAGAGCGGTGTGATCAACGGTCTCCTCGGGCTGGTGGGCATCAAGCCGGTCGGCTGGCTCATCGACCCCAACCTCGCGCTGTGGTCGATCATCGGGGTGATGGTCTGGCAGGCGGTCGGCTTCTACGTCGTCCTGTTCTCCGCGGGTATGTCCTCCATCCCCAAGGACGTCTTCGAGGCCGCCGCGCTGGACGGCGCGGGCCGCTACACCCTCTTCTTCAAGATCACGCTTCCGCTGCTGTGGGACACCATGCAGGTCGCCTGGGTCTACCTGGGCATCGCCGCCTTCGACGCCTTCGCCCTGGTGCAGGTCCTCTCGGTCGACCGGGGCGGCCCTGACAACTCCACGACGGTGCTGCCGCTGGAGATCTGGCGGACCGCGTTCAACTTCTCCAAGTTCGGTTACGCGTCGGCGATGGGCGTGGTGCTGTTCTTCATGACCATCACGTTCGCGGCGCTCACTCTGCGCGTGACCCGGCGCGAGAGGATCGAGTTCTGATGGCTACCGAAACGGCGTACAAGGCCGCCTCGCGCTCCGGGGCCGCTCACGGCAGGCCGAGAAGGAAGCGCGGGGGCCAGTTGGGCGCCTTCGGCGCCCTGTCCCACGTGGCGCTGCTGGTCTGGGCGATCCTGATCATCGGCCCGATCCTGTGGACGTTCCTGGGGTCCTTCAAGACCAACGCCGAGATCTTCGGCGACCCCATCACGCTCCCGTCGTCCTACCACTGGGACGCCTGGAGCCGGGCCTTCCAGAAGGCCCACATCGGCCAGTACATGCTCAACACCGTCTTCGTGGTGGCGTGCAGCACGGCCCTGACCATGTTGCTGGGCTCGATGGCGGCCTACGTGCTGTCGCGCTACACCTTCCCCGGCAACCGGCTGATCTACTTCCTGTTCGTCTCCGGCATGACCTTCCCGGTCTTCCTCGCGCTGGTCCCGCTGTTCTTCGTGGTGCGCAACCTCGGCCTGATCGACACCCATTTCGGGGTGATCCTGGTCTACGTCGCCTACTCGCTGCCCTTCACGGTCTTCTTCCTGTCGGCGTTCTTCAAGACGCTGCCCACCTCGGTGGCGGAGGCGGCGATGATGGACGGCTGCTCGCACACCAGGACGTTCTTCCAGATCATGGTGCCGATGGCCAGGCCGGGCCTGATCAGCATCACGATCTTCAACATCCTGGGCCAGTGGAACCAGTACCTCCTGCCGATCGTGCTGCTGTCGGGAAACGTCGAGGACAAGTGGCTGATCACCCAGGGTGTCGCCAACATCTCCACGAACGCGGGCTACGAGGCCGACTGGCCGGGCCTGTTCGCCGCGCTGAGCATGGCGATCATCCCAGTCATGATCATCTACATCATCTTCCAGCGCCAGATCCAGTCGGGTCTGACATCGGGCGCCGTCAAATAACCTCACCCGTCCGGTAATCCGGAGAGGGCGCGGGGGAGTCGTCCTTAGTCGTAAACGAACCCCTGTGCTTTCCGGAGACCCGTACATGCCCGATCTGGAACCGTCGGCCTTCCCCTTCCCGTTCTTCGGGGCGGGGGAGGCCGGTTACTACATGTGGGCCGAGGTGCACGTGCGCTTCGCCCGTGAGCCGTCGAGCTCCCAGCGCGAGGTCATCGTCGGCACCGTCCCGATCCCGCTACGGAGAGCGGTCGACTGGTGCGAGGGGCGCCAGCTCACGGTGGCCAGCGGCCTGTTCCTGCACGGCGCGGTCGCCCGCACCTATCCTGTGGCCGGACAGGAGTGCGACCGGATCGGCGACGACGGCTGGCTGCACGCGGCCCCCTCCAGGATCGCCGCGCTCAACGCCGACATCAAGGCCTGGCTCGCCCTGATCCACGGCCAGTGCCCCGTCCTGGCCGCCTACCGCGCGCAGGACCCGGACGGCGGTGGCACCCGCCTGTCCCCGTGGCACGACTGGAGCCTCACCCGGGTGCCCGGCCTGCTGCCCGAACTGGAGCGGCTCCTCGAGCAGACCGGTCACGCCGCGACCATGGCCAGGGGGGTCATGGCGATGGCCCGACGCGCCGGGATCCTGCCCGGACTTGGCGCCGTGGCCACCGACGTGATCTCCTGGGCCGATGGACCTGCTTGACGACTCCGCGATCGAGCGGAAACTGGCCGATGTGCCCGGCTGGCGCCGCGAAGGCGACGAGATCCGCCGGACGATCACCGCCCGCGACTTCCCCTTGGCCATTCGCATCGTCGACGAGGTCGCGGTCGAGGCCGAGAGGCTCAACCACCATCCCGACATCGACATCCGCTGGCGTACCCTCCACCTGGTTCTTTCCACCCATGACGCGGGTGGCCTGACCGAGCTGGACTTCACTCTCGCCGCCCGCATCGACGAGATCGCCGCATCGCACACCTGAGGCGCGGGACCGCGGGGGCCACGGGGGCCACGGGGAACGTGGCCCCCGCGGGCTCATGACGACACGCCGGCCGCCAGCTGTTCCTGCTCGGCGAGGAGTGCGATGAGCTCCTCCGCGTCCTCCGCGCAGACGGTCATGGCGAGGTTCGCATCCATCTGGGCCCGGGACAGGGCCCTCGTCAGCCGGGTCGCGTACCATCGGCCCGCGTCGCTCCGCCAGATGGACCACGCCGCGGCATATTGCCCGCGCATCCGCTGCCAGTCAGCCTCTTCCACAGAGAAGTCAGCTTCTTCCACAGAGAATCGCACTCTGTCACCACCTTCGTGCTCGGTGTCGCAGCCCAATGATGAGTTCGCCGGAAACGAGCCGGTAGTGAGAGGTGCTCTCCGCGACATCAGGAGAAGCGCTCTCCGTGGGACTGAAGTGCGCCTTCCTGCGACGTTCCCGCATGTTCCGGGCTCTGAGGGCGGCGCGCCTTCCCCGTAACGGAGGAGCGCTCTCAGGGCGAGAGTCCGTCGTCAAGGAATGCGGGACATCATCCGCTCCATGCCGTTGACCCAGTTGTCCCTGAGGGCGGACGCCGCTCCCTCGAGGTCCCCGGCGATCAGGTACTCGGCGATCCGGCAGTGCTCCTCGGCGGCGCGCTCCATCGGGGTGCTCTCTCCGGCGACCAGGTGGGAGTAGCGGCGCATCCCCGCCTTGACGCTGGTGATCAGGTCGAGCAGTCGCTCGTTCGAGCAGCCGCCGAGAAGCAGGTCATGCCACTCGTCGTCGTGCCGCTCGATGTCCTGCCGCTCGGCGATGTTGTCGGAGAACTCCTGGGCGAGCTTGAGCAGCTCGGGGGCGACCCTCTCCAGGTAGACGGGGTCGGAGCTGTCCAGCGCCAGCGCCTCAAGTGCTGCCACGATGGCGCACAGCTCGCGGAACTCCTTGCGGCTCACCGGTGCGAACCGGAATCCCCTGCCCTGGTTGCTCTCCAGCACGCCCTCACCCGCGAGCGTGATGAGGGCCTCGCGCAGCGGGGTACGGCTGACGCCCAGCTCCGCGGCGAGAGCGGCCTCGTTGATGTCCGTTCCGGCTGAGAAGTCCCCCCGGTCGAGCCTGAGCATGAGCTCGTCGCGGATCTGTTCGCGGAGGGGGCGCCGCTCGATCGGCATGGCTCTCCTTGGGTTGATCTTGTCCGAAGCGTACCGCTTGACGCGATGCAAAATACTGCACTATGAATTCTGCATACAAAATATTACATGGCATAGATCGGAGTTGCGGGTGGGTCTGACCAGGGTTTCCGGTCTGCTCTTCGGGGGGGACTACAACCCCGAGCAGTGGCCGGAGCACGTCTGGGACGAGGACGTCCGGCTGATGGCCGAGGCGGGGGTGAACATGGCGACCGTCGCCGTCTTCTCCTGGTCGCGCCTCGAACCCCGGCCGGGCGAGTACGACTTCGGATGGCTCGACCGGATCATGGACCTGCTCGACGGGCACGGCGTCGCCGCCGACCTGGCCACGGCCACCGCGACCCCGCCGCCCTGGCTGGTCCGCGAGCACCCCGAGGTGCTTCCCGTCGACGCATCGGGCACCCGCCTCGACTTCGGCTCCCGGCAGAGCTACTGCCCGAGCTCCCCGATCTTCCGTGAGGCCACCGTACGGCTGGCCCGCGTCATGGCGGAGCGCTACCGCGACCACCCCGCGCTGGCCATGTGGCACGTCGGCAACGAGTACGCCGACCACACGCTCGAATGCTTCTGCGAGGAGTCCGCCGGGCACTTCCGCCGCTGGCTGCGCGACCGCCACGGCTCCGTCGAGGGCCTCAACGCCGCCTGGGGCACCTCGTGCTGGGGCCAGCACTACACCGCGTTCGACCAGGTCAACCCGCCCCGCAAGGCTCCAGGCCCGGTCAACCCCGCCCAGGTCCTCGACTGGCGGCGCTTCTGCTCCGACGCGCTGCTCGAGTGCTTCGAGCTGGAGAGGGCCGTGCTCGGCGAGGTCACCCCGAACGTCCCGGTGACCACCAACTTCATGAGCATCCTGCACGGCCTGGACTACTGGAAGTGGGCCGCCGCCGAGGACGTCGTCAGCGACGACGCCTACCCCGACCCCGCCGACCCCGCCTCGCACGTGGCCGTCGCGCTCAGCTACGACCTCATGCGGTCGCTGCGGCGGCAGCCGTGGATCCTGCTCGAGCAGGCCTCGAGCGCGGTGAGCTGGCGCGAGGTCAACGCGCCGAAGCCGCCGGGCATGATGCGCCTGCACAGCCTGCAGGCCGTGGCCCACGGCGCGGACGGCGCCATGTTCTTCCAGTGGCGGCAGGCGAAGTACGGCCCGGAGAAGTTCCACTCCGCGCTGCTGCCGCACGGCGGCACCGCCTCACGTGGCTGGAGAGACACGCTCAGGCTCGGCGCCGACCTGCGGCGGCTCGCCGAGGTCGCGGGCGCGCCGACCCGGGCCGAGGTGGCCCTGGTCCTCGGCTGGGACAGCTGGTGGGGCCTGGAGGCCCCCGAGTCGATGCCGTCGAACCGGCTCAGGCTCAAGGAACTCCTGCAGGCGTGGTACGGACCGCTGCACGCGAGCGGCGTCGCGGTCGACCTCGTCCCGCCGCTCGGCGACCTGTCCGGCTACCGCGTGGTGATCGCCCCCAACCTCTACATGTGCGCCGAGGAACAGGCCGAGTGGCTGGCCGCCTTCCGCGGGCACCTCGTCGTCGGCCCGTTCAGCGGCGTCGTCGACCCCGACGACCAGGTCCACGACGGAGGCGCCCCCGGACCGCTGCGGGAACTGCTCGGCCTGACGGTCGACGAGTTCTGGCCGCTGCCGGACGGAACGGTCCAGCCGGTACGGCTCACCGCCGGGACCGCGGAGGACGGGACGCGGGCCGTACCGGTGCGGACCTGGGCCGAGTGGCTGCGCGTCGAGGACGCCGAGGTGCTCGCCCGCTACGAGGGCGGCGACCTGGACGGCCAGGCCGCGATCACCAGGCGCGGGAACGCGACCTACCTCGGCTGCCTGCTCGACGACGTCACGCCGGTGCTCGAGGAGGTCCTCTCCGCCGCCGGGGTCGAGCCGGTCGCCGACGTGCCCGAGGGCGTCGAGGCGACCCGCAGGGGCCGTTTCCTCTTCCTGCTCAACCACACCACCTCCGCCGTGAAGGTGGACCTCGGGGAGCCGGGAACCGACCTGCTCACGGGCCGTGACCTGCGCGGCCGGATCGAGATCCCGGGCCGCGACGCCGTGGTGCTCCGCACCGGTCTTGGGCCGGAAACCCCGCACCAGGGCGGCGCGGGCGCCGACATCCCGTCAAGTGAAGGAGAACGGTGACACATCCATACATCCCGAACGCCGAACCCGGTGTGCGGGCCGAGATGCTCGCCGCCGTCGGCGCCGCGAGCGTCGAGGACCTCTACGCGGACATTCCCTCGAACCTGCGCCTCGACAGGCCGCTCGACCTGCCGGAGCCGATGGCCTCCGAGCACGAGCTGGTCGTTCACATGCGCGGGCTTCTGGCGCGCAACACCGACACGACCGAGGCGCTCAGCTTCCTCGGGCACGGCTGCTACCCGCACCATGTCCCGGCCGTCTGCGACGAGGTCAACGGCAGGAGCGAGTTCCTCACCGCGTACGCGGGCGAGCCGTACGAGGACCACGGCCGCTTCCAGGCGATCTTCGAGTACGTCAGCATGATGGCTGAGCTGCTGGAGATGGACGTCGTCAACGTCCCCACCTACGACGGCTACCAGGCGGCCGGGACCGCGATCCGGATGGCGGCCCGCTACACCGGCAGGTCGAAGGTCCTGGTCAGCGGTGCCGTCGCCGCGGACAAGATGAGCAAGCTCCGCGACTTCCTCGACCACGACATCGAGCTGGTGATCGCCCCCGTCGGTCCCGGCGGCGAGATCGGCGAGGTCGAGATCGACGAGACCTTCGCCGCGATCTACCTGGAGACCCCGAACGTCTACGGCGTCGTGGAGACCAGGGGCCGCGAGCTCGCCGATCTCGCGCACGCCGCGGGCGCGCTCCTGGTCGTCTCGGCCGACCCGATCTCGCTGGGGGTGCTCGCCCCGCCCGCCTCCTACGGCGCCGACATCGCCTGCGGCGACATCCAGTCGCTCGGCATGCACCAGAACTACGGCGGCGGCCACGCCGGATACATCGCCACCCGCGACGAGGAACGCCTGGTCGCGGAGTTCCCCTCCCGCCTGTTCGGCGTCGCGCCGACCTCGGTCCCCGGCGAGTACGGCTTCGGCGACGTCTTCTACGACAGGACCTCCTTCGCCCTCCGCGAGGAGGGCAAGGAATGGGTGGGCACCGCCGCCGCCCTGTGGGGCATCACCGCCGGGGTCTACCTCGCGCTGATGGGCCCCGAGGGCATGCGTGAGATCGGCGAGACGATCCTGGCCCGCACCCGCTACGCGATGGACCGCCTGGGGGAGGCGGGGGCCACGGTCCTGCACGGTGACTCCGTGCACTTCAGGGAGTTCGCGATCGAGGTCCCGTCCTCCGACGCGCTCCTGGCCGCGCTGCGCGGGCGAGGCATCTTCGGCGGCGTCCGTCTGGACGACCGCACGCTGCTGGTCTGCGTGACCGAGCGGCACTCCAGACACGACATCGACCGGCTGGCGGCAGCCGTACAGGAGGGGCTCGCATGAGTGGGCACGCAGGAGACTCGTTCGCCGAGCTGCCGGTCGCTCCCAAGCCGCCGTTGCGCCGCTTCCACCAGGCCCGCTGGGACGAGCCGATCATCTTCGAGCAGTCACGTCCAGGGCGCAGGGGCGTTGCCGTACCGGCCGCCGGGGTGCCCGCGGTCGAGCTGCCCGCCTCGGTACGGCGCGCCGAGCCGCCGAAGCTGCCGGAGATGTCGCAGCTGCACGTGCTGCGGCACTACGTCAGGCTCTCCCAGGAGAACCTGGGCGTCGACCAGGCCATCGCGGTCGGCCAGGGCACCTGCACCATGAAGTACAGCCCCAAGGTCAACGACCGGTTCGTCACCGATCCCAGGATCGCCGAGCTGCACCCCCTCCAGCCGGAGGACAGCGTGCAGGGCGTGCTGGAGATCTACTGGCGCCTGGAGCGGATGCTCGCCGAGATCTCCGGCATGCACCGGGTCTCGCTGCAGCCCGCCTCCGGATCCGCAGCGATCTACGCCAACGTCGCGATGATCCGCGCCTACCACGCCTCGCGTGGCGACGGCGAGCGGCGCGACCAGATCATCACCACGATGTTCTCGCACCCGTCGAACGCGGCCTGCGCCAAGGTCGCCGGGTACGAGGTCATCACCCTGATGCCGGACGAGAACGGCTACCCGGACATCGAGGCGCTGCGCGCAGCGGCCGGGCCCCGCACCGCGGCCCTGATGATCACCAATCCCGAGGACACGGGCATCTTCAACCCGCGGATCGAGGAGTTCGTCGGGATCGTGCACGAGGCGGGCGGCCTGGCCTGCTACGACCAGGCCAACGCCAACGGCCTGCTGGGCATCACCCGCGCCGCCGACGCCGGGTTCGACCTGTGCCACTTCAACCTGCACAAGACCTTCTCGACCCCGCACGCGTGCGGCGGCCCCGCCGCGGGGGCCAGCTGCGTCTCCGAGGCGCTTGAGCCCTTCCTGCCGGGCCCGACCGTCGAGTTCGACGGCGAGAGGTACCGCCTCGACGCCGACCGGCCGCGCTCCGTCGGCAAGATGCGGCCGTTCCTGGGCGTGACCCCGAACGTGGTCCGCGCCTACGCCTGGATCATGGCGCTGGGCGCCGAGGGCCTGCGTGAGGTCGCCGAGACCGCGGTGCTCAACAACAACTACCTGATGCACAAGATCCTCCAGATCCCCGGAGCCTCCGCCCACTGGGACAGGGGCCGCCTGGAGCAGGTCCGCTACTCCTGGCAGGGACTGTTCGAGGAGACGGGCGTGCACTCGGAGGAGATCGGCGTCCGCGCCGCCGACTTCGGCGTGCACTACTGGACCAGCCACCACCCCTTCCTGGTCCCGGAGCCCTTCACGCTGGAGCCGACGGAGTCCTACTCCAAGGAGGATCTCGACGAGTACGCCGCGATCCTCGCCCACGTCGCCGACGAGGCCCGCCGCGATCCCGAGCTGGTCAGGGGCGCCCCGTACAACCAGACGATCCACAAGATCGACCCGACCTCGCTCGACGATCCCAAGCAGTGGTCGCCGACCTGGCGGGCCTACACCCGCAAGCACCTGGCATGACGTCCGAACGGTCCGTGACCTCCGCGGCCTCCGCTGCTCCCCGCCAGGCCCCGGCGCGGGGTGAGGCCTTCACGGTCGGGCTGGTCGTCAACCCGGTCGCGGGGGTCGGGGGCCCGGCCGGGCTCAAGGGCAGCGACGGCGCCGAGATCCAGCGGCGGGCGCTGGCCAGAGGGGCGTCCCTGCGCGCCGGGGAGCGCGCGGCGCAGGCCGTACGGGCCCTGCTGGCCAGGCGTCCCGGCGCGAGGATCCTGACCGTCCCCGGCCCGATGGGCGAGGACAGCGCGCGGGCCGCGGGGGCGGTCCCCGAGCTGCTGCGGATCGTTCCCGGCGCCCCCTCTTCGGGCAAGGACACGACGGCGGCCGTCGAGGCCATGAGGGACGCCGTCGACCTGCTGCTGTTCGCCGGTGGGGACGGCACCGCGAGGGACGTGCTGGACGGGGCGCCGTCCTGCCCGGTGCTCGGCGTCCCGGCCGGGGTGAAGGTCTACTCCGGATGCTTCGCGGTCAGCCCCGCGACCGCGGGGGCCGTGGCCGCCGAGTTCGCCCGGGACGCCCCGGCGCCCGGCGGGACCGACGGGAGCGGCACCTACGGCGGAACGGTCGAGGCCGAGGTGGTCGACCTCGATGAGGAGGCCTACCGGCGGGGCGCGGTCAGCCCCAGGCTCTACGGCACCCTCCGCGTCCCCGCCGTCAGGGCGCGCCTGTCGGGCCGCAAGGTCGGCTCCTCCTCCGGCGCCCCCGGCTCGGCGGAGGGAGTCGCCGCCGAGGTCGTCGCCCGTATGCGGCCCGGCGTCCGCTACGTCCTGGGCCCCGGCGCGACCACCATGGCCGTCGGCAGGCTGCTCGGCTTGGCCACGACCCTGCTGGGCGTCGACGTCGTCCAGGACGGGGAACTGGTCGCCGCGGACGTGGCGGAGAGGGAGCTTCTCGACCTCGTCGACGGGCGTGAGACCCACGCCGTCGTCTCGGTGATCGGGGGGCAGGGGTTCGTGCTCGGGCGCGGCAACCAGCAGATCAGCCCGGCCGTGCTGAAAAAGATCATGGCTTCCGGAGGGCTCGTCGTCCTGGCGACCCAGCAGAAGCTCGCAGGTCTCAACGGGCGGCCGCTGCTGGCCGACACCGGAGACCCGGAGGCGGACGCCCTCGTCGAGGGCTACGTCCCCGTCATCACCGGACACCGCGAGAGCGCGCTGTACCGGATCCGTTCCGCTATCGAGGAGTTCCCGTCATGACCATCATGACCAACGCGCTGAGCGGCAAGGTCGCCATCGTCACCGGTGGCGCGTCCGGCATCGGCAGGGCCACCGCGCTGCTGTTCGGCCGCCAGGGCGCGGCCGTGGTCGTGGCCGACATCGACGGCCAGGGCGCGGCACGGGTCGCCGGGGAGATCGAGGCCGAGGGCGGCAGGGCCGTCGGCGTCGAGACGGACGTGGCCGCAGAGGCCGACTGCGAGCGGGCCGTACGGACCGCCGTCGAGACCTTCGGCGGCCTGCACGTGGTGTTCAACAACGCCGGGATCATCCGCCGCAGCACCGCGCTGGAGATCTCGGCCGACGAGTGGGACCGCGTCATGGCGGTCAACGTCCGCTCCGTCTTCCTCATGTGCAAGCACGCGATCCCCGCCATGAAGGACGGCGGCTCGATCGTGAACACCGGCTCGGGCTGGGGCCTCAAGGGCGGCGGCAACGCCATCTCCTACTGCGCCTCGAAGGCAGCCGTGGTCAACATGACCCGCGCCCTGGCCATCGACCACGCCAAGGCTGGAATCCGCGTCAACTCGGTCAACCCCGGCGACACCGACACCCCGATGCTCCGGGAGGAGGCCCGGCAGCTCTCCGAGGACTGGGCGGCCTTCGCGGCCGACGCGGCCGACCGTCCGATGGGCCGTTCCGGAACCCCGGACGAGATCGCCCAGGCCGTCCTGTTCCTGGCGAGTGACGCCGCCAGCTACGTCACCGGCGCGGCCCTGGTCGTCGACGGCGGCGGACTCGCCTGACCCACCACCCCCCACAACGCAACCCCCAGGAGGCACACCGTGTCTTTTCCCACATCCAAGAAGTTCCTGGCCGCGACGGCCCTCGTCCTGACCGCCGCCGTGACCACGGCGTGCAGTGGCAGCGGTAGCGGCGGCGCGGCCGGGGACGCGTCAGCCGGAGGAAAGGTCACCATCAGGTGGTCGACCTGGGGCTCGGCCGAGGACGTCGCGCTCTACAAGGGCTTCAACGACGACTTCATGAAGCGTCACCCGAACATCGAGCTGAAGATGGAGACGGTCCCCAAGTACGAGGACTACCACCCCAAGCTGCTGACCCAGCTCACCTCGAAGACCGCGCCCGACGTCTTCTTCGTCGGCGACGACAACGTGGGCAAGTTCGTCGCCGCCGGGGTGCTCGCCCCGCTCGACGACAAGCTCGCGGGCCCGGACAGCAAGAGCAAGCCCGAGGACTTCTTCGACGGGATCTACGGCGGAGCCAGGAAGGACGGCCAGATCTACGGCGTCCCCAACGATACCAACCCCGAGGTCCTCTGGTACGGCAAGAAGGCGCTCAAGGACGCCGGGATCACCGAGGACCCGGCCGAGCTGAACGCGGCCGGGAAGTGGACCATGGCCAAGTACCTGGAGATGAACGCCAAGCTCAAGGCGGCGGGCAAGGCCGGGTCCATCTTCTGGAACTGGTACGGCTCGACCTACAGCGTCATCGGCGGCTTCGGCGGCAAGGTCTGGGACGGCGGCAGGTTCGTCGCCACAACCGACCCCAAGTCCCGCGAGGCCCTGGAGACCCTCGCCAAGGGCTACGCCGACAAGACCTTCCTGTCGGCCGACGTGCTGCCCGCCAGCAACGGCGCCAGCACCCAACTCCTCAAGGGAACCGCGGGCTTCTACGCGGGCGGGCGCTGGATGATCGACGCGCTGCGCAAGGGCGGCGACCTGCCCAACTACGACATCGTGCCGTTCCCCTCCGAGACGGGCCAGCCGATGCCGGGTGCGGTCGCAGCCTCCTACCTGGCACTGAACAAGGACTCGGCGCATCCGAAGGAGGCTTTCACCTTCCTGACCGAGTTCGTCAGCAAGGAGGGCCAGCTCCTGCGGCTCAAGGGCGGCGGCGCCGTCCCGTCGATCAAGGGGGCCGAGCAGGTCGTGCTCGCCGACAACTACCCGGCGCACGCCCAGACCTTCCTCGACGTCCGTGACACCGGCTTCGCCAACTACCCGGAGGAGGTCGCGGTCCCCGGTCTGACCAAGGACATCAACGACCACCTGCTGAAGATCTGGACCGGGAAGACTCCCTTCGAGCAGGGTATGACCGAGCTGCAGTCGCTCGTCGACGGCAAGATCGGATAGCGGTGGTGGGCGTCGTCACCGAGACGCGCCCCACCGCGAAGCCCCGGCCCGCGCGCGCTGCGACGCGCGTGCGGAACCGGGACGGCTGGTGGGCCACGCTCTTCCTCGCTCCGCAGGTCCTCGGCCTGCTCGCCTTCCTGGTCTTCCCGCTCGGCTTCGCCGTCGTGCTCGCGTTCATGAAGTGGGACGGGCTCGGCGAGAAGTCCTGGGTCGGCTTCGACAACTTCGCCGCTCAGCTGTCCGACCCCGACTTCGGTACGGCGGTGTGGAACACCGTCAAGCTCGCCTTCCTGACCGTCCCGATCGGACTGGCCCTCGCGCTGCTCATCGCCGTCGCGCTGAACCAGGTCAAGGGCAAGACCTTCTACCGGGTCGTCTACTTCCTGCCGGTGATCACCAGTTCGGTCGCGGTCGCGGTGATGTGGCAGATCATCCTGGCCAGCGGCGACTACGGTGTCCTGAACAGGACCGTGTACGACTGGTTCGGGATCACGCTGCCCGACTGGCTCGAGGACCCGAGCTGGGTGATCGTGGCCATCGCGGTCGTGACCATCTGGTCCTCGCTCGGCCTCAACGTCGTGATCTTCCTGGCGGGCCTGCAGACCATCCCGCCGTCGCTGACCGAGGCCGCCCGCATGGACGGCGCGGGCCCGATCCGCGTCTTCCGCTCCGTGACGCTGCCCATGATCTCCCCGACGGTCTTCTTCTCGACCGTGGTCGCGGTGATCAGCTCGTTCCAGGCGTTCGACCAGATCTACGTGCTGGTCGACCCCGACCACAACGACGGCGCCCGCACGATCGTCTACCAGGTCTACGACCTGGGCTTCAAACAGTTCGAGTTCGGCATGAGCAGCGCCGCGGCGCTGATCCTGCTCGCGCTGACGCTGCTCGTCACCCTCGTCCAGTTCGGAGTGCAGAAGCGCTTCGTCCACTACGACTCGTGAAAGGGGGGCGTCGATGGCTGTGATCTCCCGGTCCGCCGGAACCCCCGGCGTCTCCGGCTCTCCCGGCACGTCCGGCACCTCCGGGCCCCTTGGCGCCTCCGGGCTCCGCCGCCTGGGCCGGGTCGCCCTGCACGCCGCGCTCATCGCGGGCGGGCTCGTCATGCTGTTCCCGTTCGTCTGGATGCTGCTGACGTCGTTCAAGGGCACGCACCAGATGCTCAACGCGCCGCTCGACTGGCTGCCCAACCCCTGGCGGGCGCAGAACTACCCCGACGCCTTCGGCTCGCTGCCCTTCGCCCAGGCCTACTGGAACAGCTTCTCCATCGCGGCCCTCAATGTCGTCCTCACCCTGGTCACCTCGGCGATGGCCGCCTACGCCTTCGCCAGGATCCGCTTCCGGGGCTCGGGGCTGCTGTTCGGGCTGTTCCTCGCGACCCAGATGGTTCCCTCGCAGGTGACGGTCGTGCCGCTCTACCTGATGCTCTCCAAGCTCGGCTGGATCGACTCCCATCTGGCGCTGATCGTGCCCGGCTACGTCAACCCCTTCGCTGTCTTCCTGCTGCGTCAGTTCATCAGGGCGGTCCCGATCGAGCTTGAGGAGGCCGCTCGCCTTGACGGGGCCAACCGCTGGACGATCTTCTGGCGGGTCGTGCTGCCGAACGTCAGGCCCGGCATGGGCGCGCTCGGCATCATCGTCTTCCTGGCGAGCTGGAACAGCTTCTTCTTCCCGCTGATCTTCCTGAACTCGCCGGAGCTGGCCACGGTTCCGCTGCTGGTCAGCCAGTTCGCCGGGCAGCACGGCGCAACCGACTACGGTCTCACCCTCGCCGCCTCCGCCATCTCGGTCATCCCGATGATGATCGCCTTCCTGATCGGCCAGCGGCGCATTCTCAACAGCATGGCCATGTCCGGCCTGGGAGGACGCTGACGATGTCTGAACTCCGCGACACACGGACGATGCCTGAACTCCGCGACCTGCGGGCGACGCCCTTCACCGACCGGGGGTCCCGGCTGCTGGTGATGGCGGCGGACGACGGCTCGCTGTGGATCGCCCGCGCCGAGTACGAGACCCGGCTGTCGGAGGCGACCACGCTGACCGGTCTGCGGCTGTTCGCCGGGGACGACCCGGGCTCCGAGCTGGCCGTACGGCGGGCCCATGCCGACCGGATCTCCTTCGAGGGGGGCGTCGACCTGGTGTTCGCCGACGCGGAGACGCTGGTGCTGGTCGGCTCCGGGGCGCGTGCCGTCTGGGACGGCGGCGAGGGGAAGATCGACGGGGCGTTCGTCCTGGTGGGAGATCGGCCGGGGGAGAAGGGGCGGACGCGGGACGGCGCGGCGGCCCGGGAACGCGAGGGGGGAGTGGGACACGGCCCGAACCCGTGTGAGGGTTCCGTGCTCGACGGTCCCACGCTTGACGGCCCCGCGTTGCTTGAGCGGGCCGCACTCCGGTGGCGGGAGTGGTTCGACCGGATGCCGGCCGTACCGGAGGAGTTCCGGGAGCGGGCCGAGCAGGCGTGGTGGACGCTCGGCGTGAACCTGTTGCCGATCGCCTTCGCGGGAGGCAGGCAGGGTGTCGTTCCCTCCAAGTTCGGATACGTCGGCGTCTGGAACTGGGACGCCTACTTCCACGCGATCGCCCTGCGCCACGCCGACCCCGAGCTGGCCCGCGACCAGATCCGCATCCTGCTCGACCACCAGCGCCAGGACGGTCTCATCCCCGACGTGGTCCACGACCTGGGCGTGCTCGCCGAGACCACCGACCTGCCCCGCTCCGACCACCTCCGCCTGGCCCAGCACGTCGGCACGGGGGGTTCCGCAGGTGTGGCGGGCGGGGAGAGCGTGCCCGGACACGGTGAGACGGGGGCCGAGGGCGAGGCCGAACCGGCCGGCGACGGTGCCCCGGTGACGCCGATCGGGGGCGTCGTACCGGTGACCAAGCCCCCGCTCACCGCCTGGGCCGTCTGGAAGATCCACGAGGTGGCCCCCGACCTGGACTTCCTCGCGGAGGTCTACGAGCCGATCGCCCGTTCCCACGAGTGGTGGCTGACCGTCTCCGACCCCGACGGGGACGGGCTCGCCGAGTATCTCCACCCCTACTCGTCCGGGCTGGACGACAGCCCCATCTGGGACAACGGCCCCAGGGCCGAGCCTCCCGACCTCAACTCCTACCTCGCCCTGCAGGCCGATCGTCTCGGTGACATCGCCGAGGCGCTGGGCCGTACGGAGGAGGCCGAGACCTGGCGTGAGCGGGCGGTCGAGCACGTCGAGCTGCTGGTCGCCAGACGCTGGAACGGCAGCCGCTTCGTGACCCTGTCGAAGGCGGATCGCCGTACGGCGGCGCCGGGGCGGGAGGTGGCCGAGGTGGAGGTGGCCACCCGGACTCCGCTGGAGCTGATGCCGCTGTTCACCGGGCGCCTGCCGGAGGAGATCGCGCAACAGTTGGTCGCCGATCTGCTCTCACCCAGCTTCTGGGCCGAGCGCCCGGTGCCCACGGTCGCCTTCGACGACCCGGACTTCGACCCCGACGCGATGTGGCGGGGTCCGGTCTGGCTCAACGTCAACTACCTGCTGATCGAGGGCCTGCGCCGTTCCGGCTTCGCCGAGGTGGCCGACGAGCTGACGAGGCGGACCCTGGCCATGGTGAACGCGGGCGGCGGTCTGTACGAGTACTGGAACCCGCTCACCGGCGCCCGCGCCGCGCGCGCCACCGTCGGCTTCGGCTGGTCCTCCGCCCTCTTCCTCGACCTGGCCGTCCGCCGTACCCGGCCCGACGTGTAAGACAATTTGTATTACGTTGGCGAGATTCGGGGCGGCGCGTTCAATAAGCTGTCACCTTTCTGAAGCTCAGCGGGAGTGCACGTAGAAAAGTGGTAACCGTCTTGCGGTGTGGCTGGTTTTTCCTCGTAGCGGAAGATCTTCACCCCGTTCACTCCAGCTTCGATTCCTAGATGTTGATCATCAGATGATCTCGATGGAATCCTGAGGGCGGTGCCGGGGGAAACGACCCCGCACTATCTCATCGCTGTTTCGAAAGGTAATAACCTCATGCGTTCCCTTGCTCTGTCCGCCGCCGTGCTTTCCACGGTCGCGGCCTTCAGCATGGCCCTCGCGCCCGCCGCAGTCGCCGCCCCGTCCCC